>DATFVO010000240.1:0-2850 GCA_035260265.1 Methyloceanibacter sp. | reverse complement strand
TCAAGGACGATCCCAACTACTGCAACAAGGAGCGCACTGCTGCGATCAGAGCCGACCTCAACCGTTATCTCGTCGGCGACTTCTCGGCAGCCGCGCGCGCGGCACGATAGTCAGCGCTTTGGCGGTGGACGTGGTGGTGGTGGTGGTGGCGGCGCGCTCACCGACCCCACCGCGTTGAGTGCCGAAGGCTTCGGCGCATCGGCCTGCGCTTTGTCGGCAAGCTGCGTCAGGCGGGGGCCATTAAGCTCTCCGGCAAGCAGATAGACGATGCCGTCCTCAGACCAGCTTACGCTGCCCATCGCACCATACGATTTGAAGACGCGGTCGGCCGCGCCCTCCCCCTTCTTGGCGTAGAGCGCAAGCGGCGCGCCGCTTGCCCCGAGATAAAGAACCTGCGCAACAGGCTCATCGCCCGCGCGTAAGAGCTGCCCCCGCATGAAGCGGAACCCTTCGGACTTAAGGTCGGGCAGCTTGAGTGCGGGGCCGATTGCCTGCGCAAGTTGGAAGCCGATGAGGTCCTGGTTCGCCTGACGCTCTGGACTGACTGAGAGAGTTTCACGGCTGAGCAGCGTTTGCGCGTGCACCACGTCATCCTGCCACGTAGCGGGCAAGCTCCCGGTCCACTCCACCTCCGCCGTGTCGGAGCGACTGCCAGCGAAGTTCGGCAACACGAGAGGCCAGCCATAACCAGCTATGGCAAGCAGGAGCGCAGCGACGAGCCCAGCGCCGGCGAGCCCGATCTTGGCTGCATTGCGCCAAGTGATGAAGATGCCGGGACCTGACGGCTCGGGTGGAGGCTCGACGATGGTCTCCTCGCCGGCAAGGACGGCCTCGAAGGCAGCTTCGAGCCGGCTATGCGCATCCTTCAGCGCATGGACTCTGCGGGCGATCACGTCGTCCTGCTCGAGTACCTTCTCAACCGCGCGCGATTGCTTGCGCTCGAGCTGTCCGTCGACATAGGCCACCAGCAACTCGTCGCTGAGCTCGGTCATGAGAATCTCGGCTCTTCCGGATAAAACGCATCGACCATGTCGGCCTCACTCTCGTCCCCATACGGATCGAGGCGGTCGGCGAAGGCTGCGGTGATGCGCACGAGCCGCACGGCGATCGTCTCGGGAGGCACGTCGAGCACGCGGCCGGCATCGGCGTGGTCGAGTCTTTCGCCATAGACGAGGAGCAGAGTGAGCCGCTGCTGGGGCGGCAGGTTGCCGATGAAGTTCGCGGTCATCATGTCGATCTCTTCGCCCTCCTCGCCAAACAGGCGGGCGAAGCTTTCGTCCTCGATGTTCGCTTGTCCCATCGGATTGACGTGGTCGCGGAGCTCGCCGAGCCAGTGGCGGTAGATCTCGCCGAAGGCCCAGACATCGAGCGCAACGCCGCGCTGATAGCGGTGCTCCTCGGCGAGCATCCGCTGAAGCGCACGGCGAAGCACCGCCGTCCCCTCCTCCCGCGTGCCGACCAGCAAGTCGGCGAAGCGCATCAGTCTCGGCAGCATGATGACGAGGCCTGGTCTTATCGAGTGATGGAATTCCTCTGCCTGCACCGGTCCAATCCCCCGCCGTTTGGGTGAGTGCTGGCTCGCGAGTCGCCTTCGCGAATCAAGAGGATAGCATAATTCGCCGGCATCTTAGGATTGCGGGTTCGGACGAGACACCAAAAAGCGCTTGCTTTGATTACTAAGCTGCCCAATCTTTGCGCGAGCACGGGGGATAATTTATGTCAGTCGTGCCCCATAGGTCGAACAAGACGCAGCCGAAGCCCGCCGCGCCCTCGCCGAAGAGCGCGTCGTCGCTTTCCGATGCGCTGTCCAAAGTCAGCGCGCTCGGAAACGACGCCTTGAAGGGCCGCGCGGCTGAGCGCATCGCCAAGCTCGCCGACAAGACCGCGCAACAGACCAAGCATGCGACCGAGACCGCGGTCGCCGCGAGCAAGGTCGGCTTAGCGCGCGCCGCAGAGATCGGGCGCGACACCGTTCTGCCCGAGCTCGAGCGCACCGGCGCCAAGCTGAAAGAGCGTGCGCGGCCGGAGCGGCTCAAACAGGACTACAAGAATTATCTATTCTGGCTGCACGAGCGCGCGCTCGATCCGCCGACCGAGACTCTGTTCTTCAAGCCGACCAAGGCTCCCGTCTCGCTAAACGGGCTCACGATCCGCGGGCCGAACCGGAAGCATGGCCACGATTATCGCGCAAGCCCGTGCGCCGTGTTCAAATGGGCGATCTCGGCCGTAGACCACGATCTCTCGCGGCTAACGTTCGTCGATTACGGCGCGGGCAAGGGACGCGTGCTCCTTCTTGCGTCGGAGCATCCCTTCGCCGCGGTCGGTGGCATCGAGTTCGCCGAGGAGCTGCACGACGACGCGATCATGAACATCGCGCAATATCCGCGCAGCCGCATGCAATGCCGCAACGTCGAGTGCGTGCTGGAAGATGCGAGCGCGCTCGGCCCGCCCGACGGCGAGTCGGTGCACTATTTCTTCAACCCGTTCTCACGCGAAGTGTTCGCCGAGGTGCTGCATAACCTCGTCGTGTCTTATCGCAAGCGCCCGCGCAGGCTTTACCTCATCCTGGTCGATCCGATCGCGACAGACCTAGTCGACAATAGCGGCGTGTTCGCGCGGCTAGCGGTACCGCCGATCGAGCGGCTCAAGCTGCAATTGCTCAGCCCCTACGAGGTCGCTCTCTACCGCACTCTGGCCTGAACCGCTACATCACCGGTCTCGGCGCGCTAACATTTACCGCGGGCGGCTCACGCAGGCGAGCTACATGGCGCGGTCCGGCCAGGTCGCTTCGCTCGGCGCAAGGAGGCCCGCAAGTGACCGCGCTCGATACGCAAGCCATGACGCTCGGCT
>DATFVO010000239.1:0-11545 GCA_035260265.1 Methyloceanibacter sp. | reverse complement strand
CCGAGCCGCGCGATCAAAGGACGGACGCCAGTGCAGCCAACCTCCTCGTCATAGGAGACGATGATGTGGATCGGCTCCTTTAGCTCGCGTGACGTGAAAAGCGGCACCGAGGCGAGCACACAGGCAAGAAAGCCCTTCATGTCGCAAGAGCCGCGGCCGTAAAGCTTGCCGTCTCGAAGCTGGAGTTTAAACGGATCGCTCGACCAAGTCTGGCCCTCGACCGGAACGCAGTCGCTGTGGCTGGAAAGGCCGATGCCGCCGCCGCCAGGCCCGATGCTCGCGAATAGGCTAGCCTTCGCGCCATCGGCCGAAGGAATTAGCGTAGAGGCGACACCATAGCCGTCGAGATAGGTCTTGACGAAGGCGATGAGCTCCAAATTCGATTTGGCGCTCGTCGTATCGAAAGCGACGAGCTTTGCCAGCATTTCTTGCACTTCCGATGAAGAGCCCGTCACGGGTCCTCCTTTGTGTGGCGCTCTAGCGCTTCCGTTTAGCCGCCGCCCTGGGTCACTGCTGAGCGGGAGCGCTCCGATGAACTAGCCCTCAGTTAAAGAGCTTCGACCACTTACCTCCTTACCTTCGCCGTTGTCCGTCGCAGCCGTATCGAGAGGATTTTGCCGAGCGCGAACAGGAGCTCGCGGGCGAGCTTCGGCCGCGCGGTCTCGAACGCCGCGTACTGCTCTGGCGTCATCGTCGCCACCTCGCAGTCATCCACCGCCCAGACACTCGCCGACCGTGGATTACCGTCGAAGAAGGATTGCTCGCCGAGCACAGAACCTCGCCCCGCTCGGGTTAGGGGGCCCATGCTTATGCCATCGCCGGAGTGAATGAGCACCTCTAGGTGACCGCGGATGACGAAATAAAGCGTGCGGTCCGACTCGCCGCGCCGGATCAGCGCGTCGGCCGCGCCTATGCGGCGCAGTCCGGTGAAGCGGAAGAGCTCGCGCCAGTCGTCCTCGCTCCAACCTCTCGGCGCGAGCCCCTCGCTAGAGCTCGCAGCGGCACCGGCGCGAAAGCTCGCGATCGCCTGGTCGATATCCGTCGTTTCTGCCGGCATAGTCATATCTCAGCCTACTTCAACCTACCGCGCTCCAGCAATTGCGGTTCCGGCGTGCCGGGCGCGCCAATATACTTGTCGCGATCGCGCGGCCGAGGCTCCGCGACACGGCGGGGCGCCATGAACAACTACCTCATGCTCGGGGCGTGCTTCCTCCTCGGGATCATTCTTCGCCGTTCTGGACGGCTTCCCGACAACGCCGCGGTGACGCTAAACGGCTTCGTCGTGCACATTTCACTTCCGGCGCTGACGCTTGCCTACGTGCACGATCTCGACCTCAACTCCCGCCTGATCCTCCCCGCGCTGATGCCATGGATCATGTTCGGGCTCGGGTGCGCCTTCTTCTGGCTTTTAGGCCGCGCGCTCAACTTCCCGCCAGCGACGACTGGGGGGCTGATGCTGACCGGGGGGCTCGCCAATACCTCCTTTGTCGGGCTCCCTATGATCCAGAGTTTTTATGGCGCCCAATATCTCGGCCTTGGCATTCTGATCGACCAGGCGGGTTCCTATCTCGTCCTCTCAACGCTCGGCATACTCGTCGCCTCGATCTATTCATCCGGCCACGCCGTGAATTCCAAAACCATCATCCGGAGGATCACGCTCTTCGTGCCTTTCCAGGCATTTATACTGGCGCTCATCTTAATACCTTTCGAATACCCAGCTTGGTTGGCCGAACTTCTGAAGCGGCTCGGCGGGACGCTGATCCCGCTCGCGCTGGTTTCGGTCGGATATCAGCTCCGCCTCAGCGCGGTGCGAGGTAAGGTGACCGCACTTGTGACTGGCTTATTGTTCAAGCTCGCATTGGCCCCGATATTAATTCTCGTCCTCTTCGCTGGGGTTTTGGGGGCCGAGGGGCCAGTTCTGCGCGTGACCGTGTTCGAGGCGGCGATGGCGCCGATGATCGGCGCGAGCATCGTCGCCATGGACCATGAGCTCGATCCACCGCTCATCACCTTGATGATCGGAGTAGGCATCCCGCTGTCATTTTTGACGCTTCCGGCTTGGTGGTATCTGCTCAGCTTAGTTTGATCGGCGCTCTATTTGCAATGAACTGTGCGGGCTTATTGGCTGGAAATGCGTTTCAGATCGCCTCAGTCGCATCGATACAATTGAAAACACCAGTGGCCGTCGTTAAGCCAGTATCTCAACCGGCCCATTATGATTTCACTGTCTATCGGGGTCCAGACCTTCCTCAGCGTCGACAGTTATTGGCTGCGTCTTGACCTTGTGAATGATGATGTCTGATTGGTTGTTTGAGGGCGTCTGCGTTGGGGCGGCTGAGTTTAGATCGAGTAGGGCCGTGATTGCCGGCGCTGGTAATTGCGCCGCCGCCGCACTTGAAATACCGACAGTAAGTCCCGGTTCTTGAGCGGGCTCGCTCACAAAGCCTCCCCACATAATCGTTGCGACACCCACGCTAGCCAGAAGCAACAAAAATAAGCACGTGACGGCGACAGTGCTGATGCTCCGTTTAGAGTGATGTGACCGCGATACTTGTGCGATCGCAGGCTGGTTGAATGCGGCATCCAAGGAATGACGAACTGTCGGGGTCGCTAGTCCAAGGTCGTTCTCGTAAAATTTCGCGCACGACTTGAGGAGGTCCAGTCCCCGCAGCGTTATGTGCGACGGCGGGTGTTCTTTCGTCGTTGTGCAGGGTTTGGACAATCGAGCGGTACTTTTGTCGGAGACCGCACTAGGCAGGGTACGATTAGTTTGAGCGTTACATTGGCCCATGCCACTCTCCTAGCGCGGACGTGAGGCACCGTGGAGAAGCTCCGGCGCAACAGAGCCGGGGAATCTTCAGTACTCAACTGACGCAGGAACGCTTACCAGATTACGGACGCCTCAGTGGCATCCAGAACAAGAGATCTGCCTACGTTCTCTATTTTTACTAACTTGGAAGGGGGGACAGCAATGAGAACATTAGCCGGCCGCCCATCGCGCATTTTTCGATGCGATCCGCTTGCGCGGCGAACGACACGCTCTAGCGAGGTCCTCCGGCAGCGGCGCGATTAAAAACGAAAGAATCCCCCAAAAAGCCCAACCGGCTGCCTCGGCGGCATAGTCGGGTTTCTGAAGCCGGGAGGATCATGTCCACTGACGACAACCTTTGTATCCGCCATGCCTACCGACTTGACAAGTCGGTAGAGAGTGGCTGCGTTTGAAAGTGTGAGACGAACGCACCCATGAGATACCGCAGTACCAAGGCCAGGATGGTCCGAACCATGAATGCTGTGGCCGCTCTGGGTGAAAAAGATCGCATGCGGCATACCGGCGTTGTCCCACTCGCGCGAATAATGCATTAGCTCCATACGAAACGGAGTGTAGGAACCGGTCGGAGTTGAGTAATGAGTCGCTCCGGTCGAAACGCGCCATCGGTAGCGCACGTGACCATCGACTGTGACGGTCATGGTCTGCGTTGGCTTATCAACCATAATTAGAATATCGGGAGTCGCTGGCTTCTGTGCTTCTGTTGTGGACGCCGGGTTGGACTCCGAATTAGCCGGAGCGGAGCTAGCGGGCGCGTCCTTTGACTGGGGCTGTATCTCGGCGCCGAGTGCGCCGCTGCTTGGACTTTGAGATTCAAAACCAGTTGTGCTGGTGCTCGGACTTTGAGCCCCCGGGGCGGTAGTACCGGCGCTTGGGGTTTCGGACTCGGAGCCTGCCTGGGCGCTCGCAGGAAAAACGAGCATCGCTCCCACAGTAGCAAGGGTTAGCAAGCGGCAATGGCTGAGGAAAGCTGATACGCGCACCCTGGGCCCCCGTCGCGAACCAACCTGCAGCAGGATAACTCTACGCTCTGATTGGCACCAACCATATTTTCCTTAGCGAAATAGGCGACCTCATGCGGTTGGCCTGCGGCGACCCTCTGTCGGTCCAACGATCCGCGCTTGCGTTTGTCGTCCGCCATTGGATCCTCCTAGTAAGGCATCCAGTCACATGCACTTGGCCATGAATTGGAAATAGTCGTGCCAACCATGGGCACCGGTCTTTGTCTTGTAGGCACCCCACTTGGCGTCACAGTCTTTCTTTTGCTGACCGGATCCTGTCGAATCACTCTCATCAACGGTGGCTGCCGCGGCCTTCTTTGGGGAAGTTGTAGTGGTCTCCGGTGCCGCTGCGCCGCCAGCATTCTTGGCTGCATAATCCTTGCTGCATTGGCTCCAGAACTGAGGCCACGTTTGTCTCGCCGTCTTGCCAGCCTTCTTCATATCGGCCCACTGAGCGCTACACGCCTCCATCGCTGGAGATTTGGCAGCGAAAGAAGGGAGACCGGTCCCCCCAATGAGCAATGCACAGAAGGCAACCGTAACAGGTTTAATTTTCATGTTTACCTCCACTGCGATCGCGCGCGAGGTCGCCCCCACTTCTCCCCAAATAGCTTGCGCAGCCAGGGCAGCAGCGCCCAACCCGGAACCAAAGAGTACACGTCGCACAATTTTATCACTGGGCTCTGCGCGCGCCTAGGAGCGAGAGTGACACGGGCCCATGTTGCGATGCCGGTGGCTCTGCCCGAGGAGCCTGAATTAGCAGCCTAAAGCGTTGCCGTGCCCGCGAATGCAGCACTTCTCAGCAATGGATCAAGCCGTGGCGGTCGGGTTAACCGCGCGCCGACTCTAGGGGTTTGCTGCCAGCGCCCTTTTTGTTTGCTGAAGTGGCGGCCATTCAGAGGGTGCTGAAACCTCGGGCCAAGTCCGGTTTTGGCACTTAGCGGACATCGGGCGCCTCCGCGCAAGATAACCGCTAAGAGGCTGAAAGCGGACATTCGCCAAGCTCATGTCAGCTTTTCACTCAAGGGGACATCAGTCTCCTCGAAATGGCGATGCTGGAAAGCTGTCCCACTGATTGCCAACCTGAAGCGCGCGCGTGAAGCTGACGCCCCCGCCCGTGAGGCCAATGCCAAGGGTTGCAGCCCAAATTGCAACCCAAGCTGCCCAGGGTTTCTTCGGCCTTCCTCGCGCGAGCCTTGATAAATCAAAGACCGTAGGTGAGCGCTGGAGACGGCACAGGTTGGCCCGGCTTTGCGCGCCTTTTTGGCCTCAGACGGCCGATTCCGTCTTCGACATGCCTTTAGATGTGCTACTCTCATAGGCAAACAAGACAGGGGGGTCACGCCGCGTAATGGGTCGGCATGGTTACCCGGCACAGCGTTGGCTTGCCGCATTTGCCGCGGGATTTGTGGCTTGCGCCATACCGCAAGCCTTTGCCGGTGACGCAAGCTACTGCGTCACCTGCAAGAACCCCGATCAAACCTATGTCTGCCGCGTCACTGGCGAAGACGCGACGCCAAGCGACGCGCTCAAGCTCTTTTGCGTAATCCGAACGGCGAAGGAAGGCAATCATGCCTCCTGCTCGGCCGAACGGAGCGATGCTGGCTGCCACGGCATCGAGAAGGTCTATGCCTATGATGGACCTTCGATTCCGGCGGACATCGTGTCCGACCCGCGCGTCGAGCAATTCGCAGATCGAGTGCAGCAAGAGCAGCGCGAGTTCGAAAAGCCGAAGGGAGCGCCGCAGACGCTGGTGGAGCTCACCGGCCGCGCGGTGAGCGCCTCGCGCCAAGGCTGGCGTAATGCGCGCGAACGCCTTGGCGCCTCAAGCGATGGGCAGCAGCCCCTCCCCGTCTCGCCTGAGACCAGCGACGCTCAGGCTGCTGCGGCTGTCGAAACCCCGGCAACGCCGCATCCG
This sequence comes from Methyloceanibacter sp., assembly GCA_035260265.1. Classification (GTDB taxonomy): domain Bacteria; phylum Pseudomonadota; class Alphaproteobacteria; order Rhizobiales; family Methyloligellaceae; genus Methyloceanibacter. The sequence continues at coordinate 5,799 of DATFVO010000239.1, read as the reverse complement.
AACAGAGCCCAGCGGGCAAGCTCCGCCGTCGGCAGCTTCGCCCGCAAGAGCTATCACTGCCTCCGCTCCTTGTTCCGCCATTGCAGCGACAAGACAGCGAACGGGCAACCGACCCAGCAATAGCCTGAATTCGCTCTAATTCGCCTGGATCCACTCGCGGGCGAGCTTCTGCGCCTCCGCGACCTGCTCGGACGACATCTCGCGAGCAAGCTCGATGCGATACGCCAGTGCCGCCGGGTTCCCGCGCGAGGCCGACAAGTTGAACCATTTGTGGGCGACCACAAGATCAGTCGCCACATCCCGCCCCGTCGCATAAAGCATTCCGAGCTCGAAAAGGGCGTCCGGCGCGCCGATCAGCGACGCGAGTTCCCCCTTTTCCATCGAAATGTCCATCCGTTCCATCTCTCATCCCCTTGTTATTGCTATCCGACGCCAGTATTCGGACAATTGCCCGGTTCTTCGGCGTCGTTGTTTGACCCCTGACGTGGGTAATCATGGGACGGCACTTTCACCAAGTTCTGAATCAACATGTTTAATGCAAACTAATTGAATCCATAATGCGCAGTAATATTGGTTTAGATTTCAAGCAAATTCGCGGAAAAATTAGTTAAGTTGCGGGCGCGGTCATAATTCCTTGACCGTCCCGGCTCACATGCCGCTAACCAAAAATCGCTTTCGCGGCAGCCCGAACGGTCTCGCACAGGCTCGGGGGTGCTGATGCTTAGTTCTAGCCACCTGGACTGGCCACCTGGATCATCCAGGCCCACTTCTTCGGCTTAGCGGTAGGTGGATAAGGCTGCCACAGCACTTCGATCCGCTCGGCCGCGCCCTGTGGAGTCGCCTTGAGCCGTTCAAGCTCGCCTTCGGCGATCTTCGGCACGGTCCCGCCTTGCTCCGATCGCCAGATCACGACGGCCTCCGAGCGGCCGTCAACCGCTCTCATCGGCGGTCCATAATTTGGCCGATCGAAGCAGACGACGCGCGCGTTTTCGGAAAGAACCGGCGGAGATTACCGGCGTCATGCCGGCTCAAGGCAATGATCGTTCCGTCCACGAAGCCTCGCGCTTTCAACGCGTCGGCGAGCCCCGCATAGGGCGTGGCGATCCGGCATTTGTTGCAATGAGGCCCCGTCGCATGAAGCCAGTCCCTTACCCTGATGGGGAACACAATGAGGAACGACGCGGCGAGGATGACGCCAAGGACCTTGGCCTTGCGACCGGCGTTCTCAGTTCGCTCGACGACGCTCAGCATCCACAGCGGCGTGAGGAGGAAGAAGGGATGCATGTAGCGCTCGAGATAATGGGTGGCGCCGGTCAGGAGCGCGCCGAGCATAAGCAGGAGGAAGCCGCCAATGGTGATGTGCAGGGTGAGAAGCGGCCAGTCAGGCTCGCTTCCCGTCCACGCTGCGGGCGAGAACGCGCGCTTGATGTCGGCCCAGGCCTTGGGCACCGTGGCTGGAAACAAGACCGGCAGGATGATGTCGAGCGGGAATAGGAAGCCAAGCGGCACATAGATCGAAAGCCCAAGCCCGACCAGCGTCTCTTGCAGCCGGTTCGAGTGCGCCTTGGGAGCAAGCGAACTGCCGTAGAGGGCGACGAGATCGTGCTCGCCGACAATGAGCCAGTAGACGACCGGGGCACTCACCACCGCGATTACACACAGACTCAAAAGAAAGCGGGGGGCGAGTAGGCGCGCCCTGAGAGACGGTTGGAGCATCGCGCCGATGAGGAGGAGGACAAGAAAGCCAGCGAAGCCCCATTTACTGATGAGACCGAGTCCCACGATCAGCCCGAACAGAAGATAGTCGCTTGCGCGTCCATTCTCCGTGATCCGCATGAGTGCCCAGAGGCTCGCTGCAACCGCGCAAGTGAGCACCATCGAGTGCGTGACGCCTTCATGCAGGTTCCAGGCGAATTGAAAGAGAAGCAAGGGCAAGAGTCCGGCGAGGATTGCGAAACCGCGCTCGCGGAAGATGCGCGTGGCGGCGAGATAGAGGAAGGCGACCGTGCCGGTGAGCAGACCGTATTTGATAGGAAGAAAGCTCGGCAGCGTGGGGCCCGTCAGTTGCTGCACCGACCAGAGCAGCCATTCGTAGAGCGGCGGCTGGCGCGGCACGTAGCCGAGCGCAAGCGTTTGGGTGAGGACGTTTGATGCGGTGTCGTCCTGCGGCAGGTTGTCTGAAAGGGACAGCCGCAGGATCGAATAGGCGAGCCCGTAAGCGATCCCTACCCCTATGACAATGAGGAGGCCGGGGCCCCACGATGGCCCAGCACTCGCCTGGCGGCTCCCCTGCCCTCCCGGGACGATCTTTGCGCCGACATGTCCGAACGTTTCTAAGGCACGAGCACTGTCGAACCGGTCGTCATTCGGCTCTCAAGATCGCGGTGGGCCTTTGCCGCGTCGGCCAGCGCATATGTCTGATTGACGGCGACCTTGACCTTGCCGTCGGCCACGGCCTCGAACAGGTCATTAGCGGTGGCGACCAGGTCTTTGCGCGTGGCGGTATAGTGCGGGAGCGATGGACGTGTGGCGAAGAGAGAGCCCTTCAGCGAAAGCAGCGTAATATTGAACTCCGGCACGGGGCCGGAGGACTGGCCGAAGCTCACCCACATCCCAAGCGGCTTGAGGCAATCGAGTGAGCCAGGGAAAGTGTCCTTGCCGACCGAATCGTAGACCACGTCGACGCCCTCGCCTTTAGTGCAGTCCTTCACCTTGGCGACGAAATCTTCCTTGCGGCTATTGATCACGTAATCGCAGCCATGCGCGCGGGCGATCAGCGCCTTGCCGGCCGAGCCGACCGTTCCTATCACTGTCGCACCCAAGGATGCCGCCCACTGGCAGGCGATGAGCCCGACGCCGCCCGCTGCGGCGTGAAATAGAAGTGTCGTGCCGCGGCCGACCTCGTAGGTGCGGCGCAGGAGATATTGCGCGGTCATGCCTTTCAGCATGATCGAGGCAGCGATTTCGTCGGTGATCCCCTGGGGAATCTTGACCACGCGATCGGCGGGAACCAGGCGGTCCTCTGCGTAGGCGCCAGTGACGCCGGCATAGGCAACATGGCGTCCGACCTTGAGATCGCGCAGGCCTGGTCCCACTGCAGTGACGACGCCTGCGCCTTCGGACCCGGGAATGAACGGAAGCGACGGCTGAGGATAGAGCCCGGTGCGGTGATAAACGTCGATGAAGTTGAGTCCGATAGCCGTCTGGCGGATCTTCACCTCGCCGGGGCCGGGATCGCCGACCTCGATCCTCTCCCATTTGAGGACTTCGGGCCCGCCATGCTCGTGGACTCTGATCGCGTGCGTCATGCGATCCCGAGTTTTTTCTTGACCAGCTCGTTGACAGCTTGCGGGCTTGCCTTGCCGGCAGTCACCTTCATCACCTGGCCGACGAACCATCCAGCGAGCGCCGGCTTAGCCTTGGCCTCCTCTGCCTTGTCGGGGTTGGCGGCAATGACATCGTCCACGGCCTTCTCTATGGCGCTAAGGTCGGTAACCTGAGTCAACCCGCGCTGCTCGACGATCGACTTGGGATCGCCGCCCTCGGACCAGACAATATCGAACACGTCCTTGGCGATCTTGCCAGAGATGGTGCCGGACTTGATCAAATCGAGTACCGCGCCGAGCTGGTCGGCATTGACGGGGCTGTCCACGATGTTTCGCCCTTCCTTGTTGAGGCGGCCGAACAACTCGTTAATCACCCAGTTTGCTGCCTGCTTTGCATCGCGTCCTTTGGCCACAGCCTCGAAATAATCGGCGGATTCTTTCTCGGCGATGAGCACGTCGGCATCGTAGGCGCTGAGCCCATACGCTTTGATGAAGCGCGCGCGCTTCGCATCGGGAAGCTCTGGTAAATCCTTCGCCAGCCGATCGACATAGTCTTGCGTAAGCTCAAGCGGCAAAAGGTCTGGGTCGGGGAAGTAGCGGTAGTCGTGCGCCTCCTCCTTGGTGCGCATCGAGCGCGTGGTGCCGGTCTTGGCATCGAACAGCCGCGTCTCCTGAACGACGGTACCGCCTTCCTCGATGATCTCGATCTGCCGCCGCGCCTCGTGCTCGATGGCCTGTCCGATGAAGCGGATCGAGTTCACGTTCTTGATTTCGCAGCGTGTGCCCAATCGTTCGCCGGGCCGCCTGACCGACACGTTGACGTCGGCGCGAAGGGAGCCCTGCTCCATATTGCCGTCGCAGGTGCCGAGATAGCGCATGATGGATCTGAGCTTGGTGAGGAACGCCTTGGCCTGCTCAGAGGAACGCAGGTCGGGCTTCGACACGATCTCCATCAGGGACACGCCTGAGCGGTTGAGATCGACATAGGAGAATTGCGGGTGCTGGTCGTGCAGGCTCTTGCCAGCATCCTGCTCGAGATGAAGCCGCTCGATGCCGACGATCACACGCTCGCCGCCGAGGAGATCGACGACGACCTCGCCCTCGCCGACGAGCGGATTCTTGTATTGGCTGATCTGATAGCCCTGCGGCAGGTCTGGATAAAAATAGTTCTTCCGATCGAAAATCGAATTGAGATTGATCTTCGCCTTCAGCCCGAGTCCGGTGCGAATCGCCTGCGCAATGCAGCCCTCGTTAATGACTGGAAGCATTCCGGGCATGGCGGCATCGACCAGGCTCACATGCGAGTTTGGCTCGCCGCCGAACTCGGTCGAAGCGCCGGAGAACAGCTTGGCGTTGGAGGTGACCTGGGCATGCACTTCCATGCCAATCACCACCTCCCACTCTCCCGTGGCGCCTTCGATGAGATTCGATTTTTCGGCCTTTTGATCCATGCTGGCCTTACGATCAACAATCCTCTCCCCTATGGGGAGAGGTCGGCGCGCCTCGGCGCGCCGGGTGAGGGGGTTCAAGAGCCTGCGGTTGAACCGTAAAGGCTATTAGCTCCAGCACACCATCAATATTTGTAAGCACTCATTATTCCAAAATCTGAGCACTAAATAGCCCAGGAATTCGAGCACTGCCGTTCGGTGCTTGTCCGCTTCAGCGCGCTGACCGTGCTGACCACCGTCTATCTCCAGAATTAGCTTCGCATCGGCACTTATAAAGTCCACGACAAAGTGACGATTGGAACTTGTCGCTTGAATTTCAGGCCAAGAAGCTGGCGATCTCGAAGCCGCGACCACATCTTTCGCTCGGCGCGGGTTGAACGGCTTCGCAGGTGACGTGCAAGGCTAGTCCGGCTCTCCATCCCCCTCACCTGCCCTCTCCCGTGGGGAGAGGGGAGCTTACGGCTACTTCTCAGATTCGAGCTGCTGGCGGAGCTTCTCTTCCTCATACTGGATGAACCAGCCGATTATCTGGCGCCATAGCGCCTCGGCGAGCTCGGGCGGCAATCCCCGCTCTTGAGCACGCGCGCGCACCTTGTCGATCACCTGCTGGATGCGCCAAGGCACGCGCGCTTCGGCCGGAGAAAGCTTGAGCTGCCAGGCGCGATCGACATAGGTGAAGCGCTCGCCAATGAGGTCGACCAGGCCCGCATCGATGCGGTCGATCTCGGTCCTCACCTCCTCCATGTTCTTGCAGTCCTTAGCCTTGCGCGGCGCCATAATGTGAGTCCTTTAACCCGAAGCTTCGGGAATGACCGCATCGGCCTCGATCTCGACCAGCCATTCCGGCCTGACGAAGGCAGTCACCTGGAACATGCTGTTGGCTGGGCGAATGTCGGCAAAAAACTCGCCATGCACGCGGCCCACCGCCTCCCAATGTAATATGTCGGTGAGATAGATGCGCGTGCGCACCACGTCCTTGAGGCTTGCTCCCGCATCCGCCAGAGCCTTCTCGATCACTTCGATGA
>DATFVO010000238.1:0-3028 GCA_035260265.1 Methyloceanibacter sp. | reverse complement strand
GCGCGACAATCAAGGTGAGAGGCGAGCGACAATCAGGATGAGAATGGCGCCGGGGGTAGGCTGACGGAGGGAGGGCGTAGCCCGACCGTAGTCAGGTTACCCCCGGCGGCGCGTTTTCCCCAGGGGACAGACGTCCGTCTGGCGGTCGGAGCGGTTGGGCGCAGCATCTGATTCTTCAATCACGAGAAGGATCAGCACTTGCCTGGCCGACACATCACCGACTGCCAGACGAGGTTGTACATGAAGTCCCGTCAGAGCAACGTCCCTGCCATCGCCGCCGCGAAGGCCGGGTTCAGCACCGCCACCGCCTATCGGATCGAAGGCGATCCGCGGCTGCCGTCGCGGAAGAAGAAGCCGCGTGGACGCCGTCGTCCCGACCCGCTTGCCGGGGTATGGGACAGCGAGATCGTGCCGATGCTGGAGGGCGCCCCCAGCATTCGTGCGGTGGCCATCTTCGAGGAGATTCGCCATCGAGAGCCCGGGCTCGCCGCGGGCGTGCGCCGGACCTTGGAGCGCCGCATCGCCAGATGGCGGGCGCTCAACGGTCCCGACCGAGATGTGATCTTCCGCCAGGAGCACCCGCCTGGCCGCATGGGCCTGTCAGATTTCACCGACCTGGGCGCGCTCGGCATCACGATCGCGGGTGAGCGGTTCGGTCATCGGCTCTATCACTTCCGGCTGGCGTTCTCAGGCTTCGAGCATGCCCATGTGGTGCTCGGCGGCGAGAGCTTCGTAGCGCTCGCGGAAGGGCTGCAGAACGCGCTGTGGATGCTGGGCGGGGTGCCGGAACAACACCGCAGCGACAGCCTGTCGGCGGCGTTCTGCAACCTCGATCGGGAGGCACAGGAGGACCTCACCCGACGCTACGAGGAACTGTGCGCCCATTACGGCATGACGCCGTCCCGCAACAATCGCGGCATCGCGCACGAGAACGGCTCGATCGAGAGCGCCCATGGGCACCTCAAGAAGGCCCTTGGTGACGAGCTTTTGCTGCGCGGCTCGCGCGACTTCGAGGATCTCGCCGCTTACCGCCGCTTCGTTGACGAGGTGGTCGGGCGACGCAATGCCAGGAACCGCAAACGCATCGAGATCGAGCGAGCTGCCCTCAAGCAACTCCCCGACCGACGAACCGCCGACTATGAGGAGGCTCACGTCCTGGTCACGTCGAGCGGCGGCTTCATCCTGCGGCGCGTATTCTACAGCGTTCCATCGCGTCTGATCGGCCACCGTCTCAATGTCCACCTTTATGACGATCGGCTCGAGTGCTTCCTCGGCTCCACGCAGCTCCTGAACTTGCGACGCGGCCGGCCGCCGCAAGGGAGCGGCAAGCACGGCCACGTCGTCGACTACCATCATGTCATCCATGCGCTGCGCAGGAAGCCGATGGCGCTGCTCAATCTGGTCTATCGCGAGCAGTTGTTCCCGCGCCGCGCTTACACCCGCGCATTCGAGGCGCTGCTGGCCATGGAGAGCGAGACGCAAGCCTGTCGCACCATGGTCGGCCTGCTTGCGCTCGCTCATGACCGCGCCTGTGAAGCCGAACTCGCGCATGCGATCGACGCCGATCTTAATGCCGGCTGTCTGCCTGACCTCGATCGACTGCGCGACCGCTTCAAGCCCGATCAGGCCGTGATCCCGAACGTTGCGGTCGAGCTTGTGTCACTCTCCGCCTACGACGAGTTGGCCGCTGTTCGTGCGCCGAAAGCCGCTCTCGCGACCGAGGGGGGCGTGGCATGAAGACGATCAATCCTGTCGATGCCGCGCGCATCGAGCTCCTCCTCGCCGATCTGCGCCTGCCTGCCATCAAACTGATGTGGACCAAGCTCGCCGAGCAATCCGACAAGGAAGGCTGGCCAGCAGCTCGCTTCCTTGCCGCGCTCGCCGAGCACGAGATCGCCGATCGCGGTCGCCGGCGCATCGAGCGTCACCTTGCCGAAGCACGACTGCCCGTGGGCAAAACGTTCGACAGCTTCGACTTCGAGGTGGTGCCGATGGTCAGCAAGGCGCAGGTGATGGCGCTCACCGCAGGCGATAGCTGGCTCGAAAAGGGCGCCAATCTCTTGTTGTTCGGACCGCCCGGCGGAGGCAAGAGCCATCTTGCGGCAGCCATCGGGCTCGCGCTCGTCGAGAACGGATGGCGCGTGCTGTTCATGCGCACCAGCGATCTCGTCCAACGCCTGCAGATCGCCCGCCGCGAGCTCGCCCTCGAAAGTGCGCTCGCCAAGCTCGACAAGTATCATCTGCTCATCCTCGATGACATCGTCTACGTCAGCAAGGATCAAGCCGAAACGAGTGTGCTGTTCGAGCTGATCGGAAGCCGCTACGAGCGGCGCTCGATGCTGATCACCGCCAATCAGCCATTCGGTGAATGGGGCAAGGTGTTTCCAGACCAAGCTATGACGCTGGCAGCCATCGACCGCCTCGTCCATCACTCGACCATCTTCGAGATGAATGTCGAGAGCTATCGACGCCGCGCCGCCCTCGACCGCAAGCGTGGTCCAGGGCGACCGCCGACGCACGCGACAATCAAGGAAAAAGGCTGATTGACGCTCAGCGACAATCAAAAAGCGGCGCCGAGAAAAAAAGCTTGCGAACCTCACGACTCAAGGCGATCATGACTTCGCTACCGGCCGCCGCTTCAAACCCTGATTGCCGCCGCCGTTCTCATCCAGATTGTCGCGCGACAGCGGCGACCTGTTCGATAAGCGCTGCCGGCTGATGGAGGCCTGGGCTGCGTACTGCGCCAAAGTCGAGACGGACGCACTCGCGCCCGAGCTACAAAGGCGCTTACGGCGGCCGCGGCACTTGCCTACGCCTCGCCGGCGATCCACCCCTTCCTGTCCCATTTAGGCCGCGGACTACGGAAAACATGTAGGCGTTGACGGTTGTCCATGTGCCTAACGCATCAGTAGCCTACCGGCCGCAACGGCACGCACGGCCGGCCGTTGAAGAAGAGGTTGCCGCGGACCACGGTGAAGCGGCTGCCGCCCCAGATCATGCCGCCAAGGTCATATTCAATCTCCTCAGG
>DATFVO010000237.1:0-4443 GCA_035260265.1 Methyloceanibacter sp. | reverse complement strand
AGTCCCTAAAAGGGCGCTAGCCCTTGCACTCCGCCATGCTGGCCATGGCCTTCTCAGCCTCTTCCTTGGACTTGTATTTTCCCATCATCTTCATGCCTGCTTTCATCTCGGTCATCACTGAGCAGGTGTGCGTGGTGGTGTCGAGGCCCACAAAGTACATGCCCTCTTCGAGAGCCCAGGCAGGGATGATAAACGCGCCGAGCAGAGCCGACGCGATTACAAATCTTTTCATCGTTGTTCTCCGAGTGACGTTGCCTACGCAGAAGGTCGTAGCAAAATAAGGCGCTCGGCGCGAGGCTGGGCCACAGCTAAGTGATTTAAAGTGAACGTCGAGGCCGCCGCACGGGATGGCGGCGTGGTTCCCAGGCCGAAGCGGGAACCCACGCTAATTATGTTAGTGAGTACGTTAGTCACGCCCTTTTTGGTTATTAACCTCCAACCTAACTCGCTGAAAAACCTAGTAATGTTGTTCTGTACTTTCCCAGAACACGTAATAGGAATAGGCGGTGTAGCCCAAAATGATGGGAAGGATCGGGATCGCGCCGTACAGCATGAAGAGCTGAGACTCTGGCGCGGCTGCGGCCTGCCAGATCGTGATGTTGGGGGGAATGATGTAGGGGAACAGGCTCACCGCGAGCCCTGTGTAGCAAAGGATGAACAGCACTGCGCTGAGGATGAAAGGCAAATAGCGCCGGCGACGCTTGAGCGCCCACCAAATCCCGATGACGCTCGCTGCTGTGGCAAGCGGCACCGGGCTCAGCATCACGATATGCGCGGGCTGGAACCAGCGCGCGGCGATCTCTGGATGCAGGAACGGCGTCCAGATGCTGAAGATCACGATGAATGCGGCAAGAGCGATGAGCGCATAACGGCCGACGCCATAAGCCCATTCTCGCAAGGCCTCGTCACCCTTCATGATCAGCCAGCCTGCCGAGAGCATCACATAGCCCGAGAGCAGGGCGATCGCGGTGACGGCGGAAAATGGCGTGAGCCAGTCAAACGGACCGCCAGGAAATTTGTTGTCGGTCACGGTAAAGCCTTGCACGAAGGCGCCGATGATCGCGCCCTGCATCAAGGCGGCCAGGATCGAGCCGCCGGCAAAGGCGAGGTCCCAAGCCCAGCGAGAGCGCTCGGACTTGAAGCGGAACTCGAAGGCGACGCCGCGCAGGATGAGCCCGATCAACATCAGGATGATGGGGATATAGAGGGCCGGCAGCATCACCGAGTAGGCGAGCGGGAAGGCCGCGAGCAATCCGCCGCCACCAAGCACGAGCCAGGTCTCGTTGCCGTCCCAGAAGGGCGCGACCGAGCTCATCATCGCGTCGCGATCCTTGTCCGACGGTGCGAGCGGGAACAGTACGCCAAGGCCGAGGTCGTAGCCGCCGAGCAGCACGTAGAGGAACACGCCAAGCGCGAGGATCGCGGCCCATGTCAGCGGAAGGATGATGGGAAGGACCTGGTGGAGACCTGGATCGATCGGCGTCATGGATGTCCTGCCGCTGCCATTGGTCGGTGCGAGAGATCGGCCTCGGCCTCCTCGAGCGTCGGCGTCGGCTCCTCGGGTCCGCGCTGCACAAGCTTGATAATGTAATAGAGGCCGGCGCCGAAAATGATGCCGTAAACGAGCACGAACAGGATGATCGAAGTGAACACGCTGCCGCCGGGAACTGGAGAGACCGCATCGGCGGTGCGTAGCACGCCGTAGACAGTCCACGGCTGGCGTCCCACCTCGGCAGTGAACCAGCCCGCGAGCACAGCGAGGAAGCCGAGCGGCGAGACCCAGGTCAGCGTGTGCAGGAACCAGCGGCTCGTGAATAGGGTGCCCCTGAGCCACAGGATCGCGCCGACAATGCCAACGGCGATCATGATCAGGCCGATGCCGACCATGATGCGGAAGGCGAAGAATGGGATGATCGGGTTCGCCCGGTCCTCCGGCGGGAAGGATTTGAGACCCTTGACCTCGCCGTTCCAGTCATGAGTGAGGATCAGGCTGCCGAGCTTGGGGATGGCGACCTCGTAATGGTTGGTCTCGGCCTTGGGGTCGGGGAAGGCGAACAGGATGAGCGGAACGCTTGTGCCGGTTTCCCAGTGCGCTTCGAGCGCTGCGACCTTGGCGGGCTGATATTTGAGCGTGTTCAGCCCGTGCAGGTCGCCGATCACGACCTGGAGCGGCGCGAGCCAGATTAGGAGGCTCAGTGCCATACCGAGCATGATGCGCCCATGCGGCACGCATCGGTCGCGCAGGATGTACCAGGCGCCGATGCCTGCCACGATGAAGGCCGTGGTTAGATAGGCCGCCGCCAACATATGGGCGAAGCGATAGGGGAAGGACGGGTTGATAATGGACTGGTACCAGTTGGCTACGTGCAACACGCCTGCGGCATCCACGGTGAAACCCGCGGGCGTCTGCATCCAGCTATTGGCCGACAGGATCCAGAAGGCGGAGATCACCGTGCCGAGCGCCACCATGCAGGAGGCGAAGAAATGCACGGCCTTCGGCACGCGATTCCAGCCGAACAGCATGATGCCGAGGAAACCCGCCTCGAGAAAGAAGGCGGTCAGCACCTCGTAGGCCATCAGCGGGCCGATGACATTGCCGCCGCGCCGCGACAGCTCGCTCCAATTGGTGCCGAACTCGTAGGACAGCACGACGCCCGACACCACGCCCATGCCGAACGATATGGCGAAGATCTTCGTCCACTGCTGGGCGATGCGTAGATAGATGTCCTTGCCGGTCCTGAGCCACAGCGCCTCGAGCACGACGAGCCACGCGGCAAGGCCGATGGTGAAAGACGGAAAAAGAATGTGGAAGGATATGGTGAACGCAAACTGGATGCGCGACAGAAGGAGGGGATCGAGCTCTGGCATCCTTGCAGTCTCAGCTTGGCAATTTGAGAGAGCCGCTTAGCGACTCAAAGTTTTGCGGCAGAGAGTAGCGCCCGAAGCCGAGAAAACCTAGCGATGCACGGCCGCATCATGATGACATCTTTTGCTGGCAACTCGGGGTCTCGAAGCTAAGTTTCGGATCATGGACGCAAAAAACCTCGCCCTCACCGTCCTCGGCAAGACCCTTCAATCGCGTGGATACCGGTTCGTGGCGATGACCCCGGCGAACCATTGCCGCGTGCTCGACCGTCCATCGCCTGCCGCGACCCTTGAATCGATCTTCGGTTGGAACCGGGCGTTCGACCGCGACGCGTTGGATCCCGAGATCTTCGATCTGATGGAGCATGACGAGGCGCTTGAAGGAGAGTCGGGCCGGTACAAGTCGAAGGTGCGCTTTGCCACCGTCGACGATCTCATTTTCGCGCATTCGGGCTTTCCTACCGCGGAACCGGACGCCGTGCGTTCGGACCCGATGCCTACCGATTTGTCCGGCTGCTGCGTGCCTCCCTTGCCGATGTCCCCTCGGGCGGGCCTTTGAGGTTGGTCGATATCGGGAGCTCAGCGGGGCTGGCGGAATTGCCGCGGCTCGGTTGCTCGGCAAGCACACTGACATTGTGCTTGGCGACACCAACCGCACTGCGCTCGCGTTCAGCGCAGTCAACGCGGTCGCAGACCTACGCCAGCGCCGATCGCCTCGCCGCCATCGGCCTCACAGCCACCAAAGGCGGATGAATTCAGGCGCTCTTGCCAGAGGTTTCGGCGAAAGCAACCTCATGGTGCTTTCGCGACTCGGCCCCGAAGCAGCAGAACACTACGCGCTCAATTGAGCCAGCCTCTGCGAGCGCCGCGAGCACGGTGCGAAGCGCGATGCGCGCGGCGCGGTCAGGCGGAAAGCCGTAAGCACCGGTCGAGATCGCGGGATAGGCAATCGAGACAAGGCCGTGGTCGCGCGCGAGTGCGAAGCTCGTGCGATAGCAAGCGGCAAGCAGCCGGTCCTCGCCGCGCTCGCCACCGCCCCAGACCGGGCCGACGGTGTGGATCACGTAACGCGCCGGCAGCCGGAAGCCTGGCGTGATCTTCGCATTTCCCGTCTCGCAGTCGCCGAGCTTGGCGCAGGCCGCGCGAAGCTCAGGGCCTGCGGCGCGGTGGATCGCGCCGTCAACGCCACCTCCACCGAGCAATGTCCTATTGGCTGCGTTGACGATGGCGTCGACGTCGAGCCTCGTGATGTCGCCTTCGAAGATCGCGATCCGGTCAAGCATGGCTGCATTGCAGACGGAACGACGCCCTAAATCAATCCGCGTAGAGGAAGGGGCCGGCGAATGGGCCGGCCTTATCGCTTGAAAATCTGCGGTTTGCCAGACGCTATTGCGCGGATGGCGCAGACGGCGGTGCTGGCGGCGCTGCCGAAGCCGACGGGCCGGCTCCACCGCCTGCCGAGGACGGGTTGACCGATCTGATCCAGGCAATGACCTTCCAAATGTCGTCGGGTGCCTTGAGGACGGTTCCCATAGGTGGCATCGGGCCGACAACATTCTCCGAGCCCTTTCGGCTGTA
>DATFVO010000236.1:0-4909 GCA_035260265.1 Methyloceanibacter sp. | reverse complement strand
TTCCATCTAACGTCCCTTCCCCCCCGCCTGGCTTGACGGGGGGACCACCCCTCATGGTAGCCCTCTGTTAGCCGAAGGCAGAAAAGCCTTTGAAATCAAGGCTTAGCCTGACACTATCAAAGACGCGGCCGGGGACGGCCGCTAGGCCGCACTGCTTCCGCGCCGCTGAGGCTTCATGCTAGGAGGGGGCAAGTGGAGCTTAGAGCCTGACGATAATGGTGGAATTCTCCTTGGTCCGCGACTTCCCGCCCGGCGACGAGGCGGCGTGGAGGACGCTCGTTCAAGAGGCGCTCAAGGGCGCGCCCTTCGCCTCGCTGCGCTCCTCGACCTATGACGGTATCGCCACCGAGCCGCTCTACTCGCGTGCTAAGGAAGCGAAGCCCATCGCAGGACGCGCTGCGGGTGCGCCTTGGGCCGTCACTCAGCGGATCGATCTGCCCGATCCGGAGGCCGCCAACGCCCAAATTCTCGAAGACCTGAACAACGGTGCGAACGGCATCGCGCTCGTTTTCCCCGCGGCCATCGGCGACTACGGCTTTGGCCTTCCGCCGACCGGAGCCGCGATCAGCGCCGCGCTCGACGGCGTCTATCTCGAGGCCGGCATAGCCATCGATCTCGATCTCAGCGCGCCATCGAAGGATGCTGCTGGGCTGATCGCGACTCTGGTCAAAGCCCGCGGCATCGCGCCTAAGGATGTGTCGATCCGCTTCGGCTTCGGTCCACTCGGCGGGATCGCTGCGAGCGGCCAGAGTCCACTTTCCTGGAAGGATATTGCCCCAATCTTTGCCGGCCTTATCAACGATCTCGCCGGACAAGGCTTCACCGGTCCGTTCGCCGTCGCCGACGGACGGGTTGTGCACGCAGCCGGCGGCTCAGAGGCGCAGGAGCTTGCCTTCGCGCTCGCCGTCGCTGTCGCTTACCTCCGCGCCATGGAAGCTGGCGGCATTAAGCTCGACGATGCCTGCGACTTTATCTATTTCCGCCTCGCTGCCGATCAGGATCAGTTCCTTACCACCGCCAAGTTCCGTGCGCTGCGGAAGCTCTGGGCGCGCATCGAGGAGGCGTGCGGGCTCAAGCCTCGTCCGGCTTTCGTCTCAGCCGAGACCGCGTGGCGCATGATGACTAAGCGCGATCTGCACGGGAATATCGTGCGCGGCACTATTGCAGCCCTCGCCGCGGCGGTCGGCGGCGCTGACGCGATAACGGTGCTACCCTTCAGCGCGGCGCTTGGCCTTCCCGATGCGTTCGCCCGCCGCGTCGCGCGCAACACGCAGACCATTCTCATCGAGGAAGCCAATATCCATCGCGTCGCCGATCCCGCCGCGGGGTCCGGAGCAATTGAAGCGCTGACGGACCAGCTATGCGCCAGGGCGTGGATGCTGTTTCAAGACATCGAACGCGAAGGCGACGTGGCCAAATCACTCGAGAGCGGATCGATCCAGCGTGACGTGGCCAAGGTCAGGACTGACCGCGAAAGCAATGTCGCGCTGAGGAAGGACGCGCTGGTCGGCACCAGCGACTTCCCCGATCTCGCCGAGGCACCGGTGGTCGTGCTTAAGGCGCCAGAGGAAAGTGTCGGCTCGGCAGCATCCGGGACTCAGTCGCTCCCTCGGATCAGGCTCGCCGAGCCCTTCGAGCAATTACGCGACCGGAGCGACGCTTATCTCTCCGAGCACGGGAAACGCCCCAAGGTCTTCCTCGCTTGCCTCGGATGCGCCTCAGATTTCAACGCGCGGGCGAGCTTCGCCAAGAGCCTTTTCGAGGCTGGTGGCATCGAGGCGGTGGAAGGCAAGGGTGACAACTTGGCGAAGCAATTCAAAGACTCTGGCGCGAAGCTCGCCTGCCTCTGTTCCTCCGACAAGGTTTATGCGAGCCAAGCCGTCGATATCGCCAAGGCGCTGACCCAGGGGGGGGCCTCCCGCGTTTACCTCGCGGGCAAGCGCGGCGCTGATCGCGCTTCATTGGAGAATGCCGGCGTTAGCACCTTCCTTCACCAGGGCTGTGATACGCTTTCGATCCTGAACGCCGCCTATGACGAGATTTGACCGCTGATGACGCGCATCCCCTCATTCGCCGACGTGAAGTTCGAGGAGAGCAACGCCGCGGCTGTCACCGCGCCTGAGGCGGCGGCTGCTTGGCAGACGCCGGAGGGCATCGCGGTGAAGCCGGTCTATGGCGCCGGCGATACCGCGCGGCTCGATTTCCTCGACGGCTTCCCCGGGATCGCCCCTTATCTGCGTGGCCCCTATCCCACCATGTATGTGCAGAGGCCGTGGACGATCCGGCAATATTCCGGTTTCTCCACCGCGGAGGATTCGAACGCCTTCTACCGCCGCAACCTCGCCGGGGGTCAGCAAGGCGTCTCCATCGCTTTCGATCTCGCGACCCATCGCGGCTACGACTCAGATCATCCACGGGTGACAGGCGACGTCGGCATGGCTGGCGTCGCCATCGATTCGATCTACGACATGCGCACTCTGTTCGACCACATCCCGCTGGATCAAGTCTCGGTGTCGATGACCATGAACGGCGCGGTCCTGCCGGTGCTTGCGCTGTTCATCGTCGCCGGCGAGGAGCAGGGCATGCCGCCCGAGCAGCTGTCCGGCACGATACAGAACGACATCCTCAAAGAGTTCATGGTGCGGAACACCTACATCTATCCGCCCGCGCCCTCGATGCGCATCGTGTCCGACATCTTCGCCTACACCTCCAAGAAGATGCCGAAGTTCAACTCGATCTCGATCTCCGGCTACCACATGCAGGAGGCTGGCGCGACAGCTGACCTCGAGCTTGCCTATACGCTCGCCGACGGCATCGAATACGTGCGCGCTGGCGTCAAGGCGGGGCTCGATGTCGATGCTTTCGCGCCGCGGCTCTCCTTCTTCTGGGCGATCGGCATGAACTTCTTCATGGAGATCGCCAAGATGCGCGCTGCGCGACTGCTCTGGGCCAAGTTGATGGCCGAGGGGTTCAAACCGAAAGACCCGCGCTCGCTTGCGCTGCGCACCCATTGCCAGACGAGCGGGTGGAGCCTCGCTGCGCAGGACGTGTTCAACAACGTGGTGCGTACTTGTGTTGAGGCGATGGCTGCGACCCAAGGTCATACCCAGTCGCTACACACCAACGCGCTCGACGAGGCGCTCGCGTTGCCAACCGATTTTTCGGCTCGCGTCGCCCGCAACACCCAGCTCATCCTTCAGCAGGAATCCGGCACGACCCGCATCATCGATCCGTGGGGCGGCAGCTTCTATGTCGAGCGCCTCACTTACGATCTCGCTGCGCGCGCTCTCGAGCATATCGAGGAGGTGGAGAAAATCGGCGGTATGACGAAGGCGATCGCGGCCGGCATCCCGAAGCGGATGATCGAGCAGGCGGCAACCGCCACACAAGGACGCATCGACTCCGGCCGTCAAGCCATCGTCGGCGTCAACAAGTATCGGACCGCTAAAGACGCCGATATCTCCATCCTGAAGGTCGACAACCGCGCCGTGCGCCGTCAGCAGCTCGAGAAGCTTGCCCGGCTCAAAGCCGAGCGCCACGAGGCCGCGGTGCAGGGCGCCCTTGACGCGCTGACGAGAAGCGCAGAGACAGGCACCGGCAACCTGCTCGAAGGCGCCGTGGCGGCAGCCCGCGCCAAGGCCACGGTCGGCGAGATATCGCATGCGCTGGAGAAGGTGTTCGGGCGCCATCGCGCCGAGGTGTCGGCGATCACCGGCGTCTACAAGGCGGAGATGGGTCGCATGGACGGAAGCATGACCCGCATCAAGGAGCTGATCGATTCATTCGAGACCGAGCACGGGCGGAGGCCGCGCATTCTTGTCGCCAAAATGGGGCAGGACGGCCATGACCGCGGCCAGAAGGTCATCGCCAGTGCCTTCGCCGATCTTGGCTTCGATGTCGATATCGGTCCCTTGTTCCAGACGCCCGAGGAAGCAGCCCGCCAGGCGGTGGAAAACGACGTTCATATCGTCGGGGTGTCGTCGCTTGCCGCGGGGCATTTGACGCTGGTTCCCGCGCTACGCGAGGCGCTCGAGGATCAGGGCCGCGGTGACATTATGATCGTGGTCGGTGGCGTGATCCCGCCGCAAGATTATCCCGCACTTTACGAGGCAGGTGCTAAGGCAATCTTCGGTCCGGGAACGCCCATCGCCGAAGCGGCCATCGACCTGCTCAAGAAGCTCGGCACGAGCGCGGGTGCCAAGCAGGCCGCCGAGTAGCAGTCTCTGGCAGGTCTACCGAAGCCTGCGCTCAGCATCGGAAAACTGTCATTTCTCGATTAGGTGTTCCAGGGCGTACCGCCCCGTGCTGACTTGTACGACTGCTAAGACACACCATGCATGCATTAAAGCTGGTGGGATGTGGGACACCAAAACCAAAACTTGCAAGCCCAAGATGATGTAGCATTTCCCCCATCGATTCTGAATCGAGAGCCCCGGCCACGCGCCGGGGCTTTTTCTTGAGCGGGCCCTGCACTATCCGGCTTTAGACTCACCCGTTTCGGTCTTTGTGGCTTTGAGCGCACGTAGCGCCACGATGTCGTCAGGCGCAAGTCGGCACCATTCGCCAGTCGAAGCCTGCCATCGGTTACACGTTGGGCAACCCGTTAGTCGCTCACCCCAATGGTCGATTTCGACCAAAGGCTGATTGCATTGTTTGCAGCGACTTGAGGGCATCACTAACATTCCGCGTTCGGGTTCCTAGCAGAGAAGAATAGAACGGATGGCTGAAACCACCAGGCTCCGCGTCGAGGTAGAGGATGACGGCATCATTGTCACGCTGCCGGGAACAACCTTCCGGGTGATCTACCGAAAGCAAGCCATTATCCGGGACTAATCGCCTTCGATCTCCGAGGCGACAAAGGTGCGGGAATCTCTCAGACTAACTTTCTTGCGGGCGCATGGCGCGTAGC
>DATFVO010000235.1:0-6842 GCA_035260265.1 Methyloceanibacter sp. | reverse complement strand
TCCCAAACCTCACAATTGACGAAATCTACGAATACCCCGAAATTTACGGGCGGAGTGCTCCGGCCACTCCCGCGAGGGATATTAGCCCATGTGGGCAGTACGACACTGCTTCAGCCTTGTGGCCGTCGCCGCCCTGACTTTAGGACTTGGCGGTAATTTTCCTCCCGGCGCCGCCTTAGCCGAGAACGCGCTCTCCTCTGCAAGCCGCATCGAGGCGGTCTATCGCGTCGATCTCGGCAGCTTCAATCTCGGCACCTTCCGTTTCACCGCGGCGTTCCACGGCGACGATTACGAGATGCGTGGCGAGGGCCGCTTCACCATCCTACAAGGCCTCATCTATGAGTGGCGCGGCGTAACGGCGAGCACCGGGCGGGTGACAAGCGCCGGCCCTGAACCAGCCATGTATGCGTTGAGCTATTCCGACGGCGGCAAGAAGACCGAGCAGCTCCGCATGACGTTCGGCAGTCACGCGGTCACTCAGGTTCAGATCTTTCCGGACAAGATGCGCAATCCTCACGACATACCGGTCACCAAGGAGCAGCTCGAGGGTGTGGTCGATCCGATGAGCGGTGCGTTCTTGACTGCGCATTCCGCGAATCCGAATGGCGACCTGAATGTCTGCAATCAGACCTTGGCGGTATTCGACGGCAAGCAGCGCTTCGACCTCGTGCTCACGCCGAAGCGCGTGGTGTCCGTGCAGCGGACCACGCCAGTGGGCTATGCCGGACCTGCGGTAATCTGTCAGGTGAAGTTCATCCCCATTGCCGGATACCAGCCTGACAATCCCGGCATCCAGCTCATGTCGCAGACGAACGAGATCGAGGTTTGGCTCATCCCCGTGCGGAGCACGATCCTGTACGTGCCCTACCGGATTGTGTTGCCGACGCCGGTGGGATATGGCTCGGCCTTGGTGACCTCGATCCAGGTTGCAGGTCCGTCGCGGGCGAGCGCAGAACCGTAGCCGTTGCTCTTTTTTGGCGATTGACGAGGCCAAGGGTTAACGGACAAGCCCTCAACCCCAATATGTTGTATGGAACAGACGCTGAAAATTAACGCTCCCCTGATTCGTCCGTCCTTCGTTCGCGCGGTTTTCCGCGGCGCTTAAGCAAGCGGAGAACGCGAAACCTAGATTTAGTGGTGGCGCCCTCGCGAGGGCGCGCCGGCGGACGAAGGCGAAAACAAAGGCGCGCATCGAGATTCTCTTCGGAACGAAATCCGAATGTGCAGAGTCAGCGATTCGGACGAGATTCGTTCCCCCCATGTTCCGAGTTTTTCGCGGATCGGATAATGAGGAAGTCAAGAATGAGCCGCTCCTTCTCCTCTAATTTTACAAATGGCCAGCGCGGACGCGGCGTCACCGCCGTGCTCGGACCGACCAACACCGGCAAGACGCATCTCGCCATCGAGCGTATGCTCGCGCACGACGTCGGCATCATCGGCTTGCCGCTCAGGCTCCTCGCCCGCGAGGTCTACGACAAGATCGTCGCGCGCGTCGGCGCGGCGAAGGTGGCGCTCATCACCGGCGAGGAGAAGATCAAGCCGCCCTCGCCGCGCTTCTATGTGTGCACCGTCGAGGCGATGCCGCTCGAGCTCGAGGCCGATTTCGTCGCGGTCGATGAGGTCCAGCTCGCCGCTGACGGCGAGCGCGGCCATGTCTTCACCGACCGCCTGTTTCATGCGCGTGGCTTGAGCGAGACCTTGCTGCTCGGCGCCGCGACCATGCGCGATGCGATCCGCGAGCTGCTTCCAGGCGCAAATCTCGTATCGCGTGCGCGGCTCTCCGAGCTGACCTATGCCGGAGACAAGAAGATCACGCGGCTTCCCCGCCGCTCTGCCATCGTCGGCTTCTCGGCCAACGATGTCTATGCCATCGCCGAGCTGGTGAGGCGTCAGCGAGGCGGCGCCGCCGTGGTGCTCGGCGCGCTCAGCCCGCGCACCCGCAACGCCCAGGTCGCGCTCTACCAGAACGGCGACGTCGATTTCTTGGTGGCGACCGATGCCATCGGCATGGGGCTCAATCTCGACCTCGACCACGTCGCGTTTGCCGGCATCCGCAAATTCGACGGCCAGTCGCACCGCAATCTGACGCCGGCGGAGATTGGCCAGATTGCCGGCCGTGCCGGGCGTCACATGAACGACGGGACGTTCGGGGTAACCGGCCAGGTCGCGCCGTTCGACTCTGACTTGGTCGACCGGCTGGAGAACCATTCCTTCGACCAGGTAGGCTTCCTGCAATGGCGCAATCGCAAGCTCGATTTCTCCTCGATCGAGCGCTTGAGGGAGAGCCTACGCGAAGCGCCTGACCATCCGCGTCTGGTCCGCGCCCGCATGGTTGACGACGTGATTGCGCTGGAAAATGTGAGCCGCGATCCCGCCGTGCGCGACAGGGCGAAGGGACCTGCTACGGTCAGGCTGTTGTGGGAGATGTGCCAGATCCCCGACTACCGTAAGATTTCCGCGACGAGCCATGCCGAGCTTGTGGCCACGCTTTATGGCTATGTGACGAGCGATGAAGGCGAGATCCCTGCCGA
Source organism: Methyloceanibacter sp. (assembly GCA_035260265.1). Classification (GTDB taxonomy): domain Bacteria; phylum Pseudomonadota; class Alphaproteobacteria; order Rhizobiales; family Methyloligellaceae; genus Methyloceanibacter. The sequence continues at coordinate 4,311 of DATFVO010000235.1, read as the reverse complement.
TTGGTTCGCACATCAGGTGGCGCTCGCAGACCGCACCGACGGCGATCTCGACACGTTGTCGAGCCGGCTTGCCCAGATCCGCACCTGGACCTTCGTGTCGCATCACGCGCAATGGCTCGACGATCCGGAGCATTGGCAGGGCCGCACGCGAGCGATCGAGGACACTCTGTCCGATGCGCTGCATGAGCGGCTCACCCAGCGTTTCGTCGACCGCCGTACCAGCGTGCTGATGCGCCGGCTGCGCGACAAGGAGGAGATCGCGGCAGAGATCGCCCCTGACGGCAGCATCCTGGTCGAGAACCACTATGTCGGGCGGCTCGACGGCTTCCGCTTCACCCCTGACGCGTCAGGCGACGGCATCCACGGCAGGGCGGCGCGACATGCCGCCGCCAAGGTGCTTGCGCGCGAGTTTGCCGCCCGCGCTGAAGCGCTTGCCGCGGCGCCAGACGAGGCCATCGCGCTCAGGCCCAATGGCAGCATCGTTTGGGAAGGCGCCGAGATTGCGCGCCTCGAACGCGGGGCGACGGCGCTCAAGCCGCGCATCCAACTCGTCGCCGACGAGCATCTTGCCGCGCCAGAGCGCGAGGGCGTCTTGAAGCGTCTCGAAGCGCGGCTCGCGGCCGAACTCGAAGCCAAGCTCAAGCCTCTGATCGAACTTAGCAAGGCCTCCGACCTGTCCGGCCTTGCCCGCGGCCTTGCCTATCAGCTCACCGAGAATCTCGGCGTGCTTCGCCGCGAGGGAGCCTCCGACGAGATCAAGTCGCTCGACCAGGCCGCACGCGCTCAGCTGAGGAAATACGGCGTTCGCTTCGGCGCGTTCAACGTCTACATCCCCGCGTTGCTCAAGCCCGCCGCAGCCGATTTGTTGCTTCTGCTCTGGGCGCTCTTCGCCGGACGCGACTACGGCATCGAGAGCGATGCGCTGCCGGCCCGTCCGCAACAGGGCCTGACCTCCGTCGCGGCCGGTGACAGCATCCCTGAGCCTTATTGGCGCGCGGCCGGATTTCACGTCGCCGGTGGCCGCGCAATTCGCATCGACATGCTGGAAAGGCTGTCAGATCTTATCCGCGCACGGGTGTCGTTCAGGACTGCCGAAGGAGGCCCGGAAGCTCCGGCTGGCGCGACCGGCGACGGCGGTTTCCGCGTAGTGCCCGATCTGATGTCGGTGGTGGGCTGCTCCGGCGAGGAGTTCGCCTCGATCTTGAAGGCGCTCGGCTTCAGGCGCGAGCGGCACAAGATTGAACCTGCGACTGATCAGGCCGCAGTGTCGGTCTCTCAAGCTGAAGTGGCCGGCGAACACCAAGCGGCGCCGGCGCAGTCCGAGGCAGAGCTGTTCGACGAGATTTGGCGTCCGGCAAAACGCAAAGAGATGCACCACGCCAAGGGCACGGGCCACAAGCGGAAACGTCAACATCACGAGCGCGCAGCGACATCGAAGCGCGAGCACCGCCGCCCCGCTGCCCATGCCAAGCCCGAGCGGACCAAGTCGGGCGAGCATTCGCCCTTCGCTGCGCTCGCTGTGCTTAAAGGACGTCTCACCGTTCGCCAGCCTGAAGGAAGCTGACCGCGACGATGTCGGAGCAGCGGCTCGACAAGTGGCTGTGGTGCGCAAGGCTTACCAAGACGCGATCAGGCGCCGCGCGGGCAATCGCCGAAGGCAAGGTGCGCATCAACGGCGAACGGGTGCTTAAGCCGAGCCGGCTCCTTCACGAAGGCGATGTGGTGACGGCCACGGCTTCGGGCAGGCTCTTCGTGGTTCGGGTGCTCACCTGGACGGCGCGGCGCGGTCCGGCGAGCATGGCTCGCACCCTCTACAAAGACCTGACGCCGCGGGTGGCGCCCTCGCCAGAGCGCCAGCTTGCCGCCAAGGCCCCGCGGCCCACCAAGCGCGACCGTCGCCGCCTCGATGCGCTACGCGCCGAGAATACAAAAGCCTGAGGCACGACTGGCCAATCCGTACGTCCATAGCTTCGCGCAATTTCGGTCACGTGGAAGGCGAGATCGCGCAATGTCGTTCCCCGCCATCCCGCTCCTCGCAAAACAGGTGCCTCGCCTTGTGCTGACGGCTCGATTGTTATAGGCAGGGCCCTTCCACGGGCGACTCGGGCGGCCTCTCGGGGCTAGAATGCGGGCTGGAATTGGCCCCGAAAACGTGTGGGACCGATGACTTACGTCGTCACCGAAGTTTGCATCAAGTGTAAGTACACCGACTGCGTCGAAGTCTGCCCCGTAGACTGTTTCTACGAGGGCGAGAACATGCTGGTCATTCACCCTGACGAGTGCATCGACTGCGGGGTGTGCGAGCCGGAATGCCCGGTCGACGCCATCAAGCCCGATACCGAACCAAATCTGGAAAAATGGCTCGAGCTCAACCGGCAATATTCGGAAAGCTGGCCTAATATCACCACCAAGAAGGCGGCGCCGCCAGATGCCGACGCTTTTGTGGCGGAGCCCGACAAATTTGCGAAATACTTCAGCCCAAATCCGGGCGAAGGCGACTGAAAACAAGGGGTTAAGGCGTTAACCTTATAGCCAAAATGTCGCATGTTGCGGCGCCGAAAAGGCGGTGCTGTCGCATTCAACAGCTTCCAGATTTGCTAAGATTGTGTTATCTTCCTGACGAAATTCGGCGCACTAAGCACCAAGAAAGGCGTCCCTGTTCGGACGCGCTTTTTTTTCCAAACTTAGGGGAGGTGGCGCGATCAGGCCCTCTGATCGACGGCCAACCTCGTACCCTAAATACCCGTTAAAGGGGCTGGCATTCGCGGAATGAGGCTGCCGCGAGCAAGTTGGCAAGCTTAAGTCACCGGACATTGGCGTTTAGCAAGCATATTTAACAGTGAGACGAGAGTAATGGCTGAAAAGAAGAAACCACAGCAAAGACACGGATTTCGTACCAGCGAGTATATCGTCTACCCAGCTCATGGCGTCGGCCGCATCGTCAGCATCGAAGAGCAGGAGATTGCAGGCGCCAAACTCGAGCTGTTCGTCATCAACTTCGAGAAAGACAAGATGACGCTCAGAGTGCCAACCTCGAAGCTTACCAGTGTTGGCATGCGGAAGCTGTCTGAAGACAAGGTCGTCAAGAAGGCGCTTGGCACGCTCAAAGGCAAAGCCCGCATCAAGCGCACCATGTGGTCCCGCCGCGCCCAAGAATATGAGGCGAAGATCAACTCTGGCGATCTGGTTTCGATCGCCGAGGTGGTGCGCGACCTCTACCGGTCAGAGGCGCAGCCGGAGCAGTCCTACTCTGAGCGCCAGCTCTACGAGGCGGCGCTTGACCGTATGGCCCGCGAGATTGCCGCCGTCGAGAAGCTGGACGAGGCAAGTGCCGTGGCCAAGATCGACGACGTGCTCGCCAAGACGGCGCGCCACGCCAAGCTGGCCGCCGAGAACGAGGCCCGCACCCGCGCCGCTTAGGCTAGGGCTTCGATCCAACACAAAAGTGCGTCATGGCCGGGCTTGACCAGGCCATTCACGTCTTCAGCCTTGCGCACGCCAAATCGTCCCGGTCAAGCCGGGCAATGACAATGGAGCGGAGGCTCAATCCTAGAGGCCCGGGGCTGTTTGCGGTGGAGGTGCCGGCTTTGCTTCTCCCGATTCCGGCCCATCAGGTAACAGGCTCGAGCTGCTCTGGATGAGTGACGGCGATCATCGGCCCGCTGCGCCATTCGATCCAGCCGCGCACCCGCACCCGTTTGCCGGCAAGCCCCTTGACGTCGATACCGGCCGCCGGGAACGCAGGAACGTGCTTGCGGTCGATGCTGATGGTGACGTCGCCGAAGTTGAGATAGATGTGCCGGGGTAACGCCCGGCCATCCCCACAACTTATCCTACAGCGTTATGCCGCATCAATGCTGAAGCTTTTCGGTCAGACCCGGTCGCGTGCAAGCCGTTCGTTGTGGATGCTCGAGGAGATCGGCATTCCGTACGAGCACATGCCGGTCCGGCCATATACGGAAAGCCAGTCGGCGGAGTATCTCCACATCAATCCCAACGGACATATTCCGAGCTTGGAGGATGATGGCTTCGTCCTCTGGGAGTCTCTCGCGATCAACATGTATCTCGCCGAGACCTATGCGGGCGCGCCGTTGTGGCCGGCAGGCGCCAAGGATCACGCGCTTGTCTATCAATGGAGCCTGTGGGCAGCCAATGAGATTGGGGCGCCTGATCCAAGAGCGATCGCGCTCGAATTTCGAGCAGCTCGGCGCCGCCCTTGGCATACTGGAAGACAGGCTGGTCGGGGCATATATCCTCGGCGACGACTTCACGGTCGGCGATCTCAATCTTGCCTCGACCCTTCGCGAGCCC
>DATFVO010000234.1:0-4888 GCA_035260265.1 Methyloceanibacter sp. | reverse complement strand
CGCGCCAAGGTCAAGATCTTCACCGAGCTCTACCGCAAAACCCGGCAGCTTGAGCAGTTCAACAAAGAGCTCGAATCGCGCGTCGCAGAGAGAACCGCAGAGCTGCAGTCTTATACTGGCATGCTGCTCGAAAGCGAGAAGCGCCGAAGCTTGGCGCTCGCCGTTGGGCAGATGGGCTCGTGGGACTGGGATCTCACACGCGGCGAGTGCGTGTGGGACGAGGGTCATTGCCGCATTTTTGGCATCGACCCCAACAACTTCAGGGTAACGCCCGAGCGGATTAGGGCCTTTCTCGATCCCGAGGATTGGGAGCGGCTGACCCATGCCTGGTCCGAAAGGACGCTAGGTTCGCGTACCTACGAGACCGAGTTTCGCGTGCACCGCCCGAATGGCGAAGTCAGGTGGTGCACCGGCACGGCGGTGGCGACGTTCGACGACCACAATCGCATTGTCCGGGTCTGCGGCGTCACCACTGACATCACCGAACGGAGGCGGACGGAAGAGCGGCAGGCCTTCCTCGCCCGTGAAGTCGACCATCGGGCGCGAAACGTTCTCGCCGTGGTGCAGTCGATCCTGCGCTTGACCAAGACGCACAGCGTCGATGCCTACGTTGCGGCGGTGGAAGGCCGGATCAAAGCGCTGTCGCATGCCCATATGCTGTTGTCCGAGAGCCGGTGGGAAGGCGCCGACCTCGGGAGACTCATCGCCGAGGAACTCGACCCCTACCGGATCGGCAATTCGGACGTAGTGAACGTCGAAGGACCGCAGACCATTCTCGACCCGCGGCGGGCGCAGACCCTAGCGCTCGCGGTTCACGAGCTTGCGACGAATGCGGCCAAATACGGCGCGCTCACCACGCCCGCCGGAACGGTCAATCTGCGCTGGACGGTCGACGATGATGGCTTGACCATCAAGTGGCTGGAAACCAACGGCCCGCGCGTCGTCGCGCCGACCACTCAGGGCTATGGCACGAGGGTCATTCGCGCGAGCCTTGAGCAGCTTTCGGGCAAGGCCACGTTCGATTGGCATCCATCGGGGCTTGCGTGCACGCTATCGCTTCCGCATTGCGAAGGACTGAAGCTTGGCAACGGCCGCGCGCTGCCGAAGCGCACTGATAAAAACACTAGAGATCTGTCCCATCTCGAAGCCGGCAGCGCGGTCTTGCTCGTCGAGGACGAGTCGATGGTCGCCATGATGGTGGAGGAGACCCTAGCTGAGCTCGGGTTTTGCGTAATCGGTCCTTACGGAACCCTTGCCGAGGCAATGCGCGCGGCAAGCAGCGCTCATCTCGATGCGGCCATCCTCGATATCAATCTTGGAGGTCAATTGGTTTATCCAGTCGCCGATCTCTTGTGCTCGAAGGGCGTGCCCGTCGTGTTTGTCACCGGTTACGGGATGGAAAGTATCGAGACCCGCTATACCGACATCCCGCTCCTGCAAAAGCCGCTCGACAGAAGAACGCTCCAAGATCTGTTCGATACCTCCGGCAACCTAGGGCCTGTCGCCGTGACGGACGAGCTGTCCCGAGCAAAAGCCGCCGGGCTGTGATGAGCGTTGCCGGGCATCCCGCGCCAAAGATTTAAGTCCTCTCTTGAATTCGTAAGCCTCTCAACATGTTAGTCAACCAACGGGGTCGCTGAGTGCACAACCTCATGGGCGACAATGATCCAGGTCGCCGCCAGGCTGAACATGGCGTCCGAGCGTGCTGGTAATGAGCACATAAAGGGTTGTGCTGTCTGACTGGGTCGAGATCTTTGACATAGCGGGTCCTCCAAGGTCTGCGCGAGACCACCTCTCGAGCATGGGAGGAATCATGCCACCGCCCCCGATCTACCGCTTGACATTTGCCACGTCACGGAACAATGCGGAGCAGCGTCGAAATCTCGGGACTTGGCGTGCCGGGGGAGCCTTTTGGCTATTTTGCTGCCGCCGTTGTTCCGCCGGCCTTCGCTTGTGGCGCCGGCTTGGGCCCAGCCGCCGAACAACGGTCCTTGGCAGGCGCTGCCTTCTCCTCTGGCCCCGGACTCGTTGCCGTCAAAGCGCGCAACAGCGTCTCGATCTCCGGTGAGACAGAGGTGAAGTGGATTGAGAAATATTCGCCCTCTCCCGACGCGGCGCCTAGCACTTTGCCATACAGCGTACCCGGCATCTCCTCGCCCTGGCTTCCGATTAGGCGCATTTTGAGATTGCTGAAGGTCGCGACAGGAGTCTCCAGCCGCACCTCCGCTGCCTTGCGCGAGACTTTGGTTAGGGCGCCTTTCGACATTTCTCCGCCGGTCTGACTTGCTTCGACGACCTCGTAGCGCAGCAGGATCTCGTCGGCCAAGGAAACGAGATCTTCCGACGCGTCGGGCAAGAGAAGTTTGTACGACCCACCGATGCCTAACACCTCGTAGATCGTCACCGGGTGCTCGATACCTTTGAGCTTCACCTCGACCTGCTTGCCGGGCTTCAGGATGCGCCCCACCTCCTGGCGCGTCGTGTCCGAGATCAGGATCTGTCCGCCGACCGTATAGGACTGAATGCGCGAGGTGAGATTGACGTGCTTGCCGACGACTCCATACTTCGTGCGCTCGGGCGAACCGATATTGCCCACCACCACCTGGCCGGTATGCAGCCCGATGCCCATCTCGATCTCCGGCAGGTCGTCGGCCCGGTTCTGCTCGTTGATCGAATCCATCGCAAGCTGCATGGCGACGGCACAGGCGACGGCGCGTTGCGCGTCGTTCTCCTGCCACACGGGGGCACCGAACAGGACAAAGATCGCATCGCCGATGAACTCATCGATGGTGCCTTGGTATTTCTTGATGATGGGCACCATGGTCGTGAGGTAGCGGTTGAGCAGGGCAACGACGCGTTGCGGCGCGAGGCGCTCGGAGAGCGAGGTGAAGCCGCGTAGGTCGGTCATCATCATGGTGACCTTGCGCTTCTCGCCGCCCATTTGCAGCCCGCTTGGGGATTCGAGCACGGCCGAGACAACTTCATCGGTCAAATAGCGCCCGAAAGTTTCGCGAATGAAGCGGTTGCGTAGCTCGACCTGCTCGGCGAGACGCTTCAGTTCGGCCTCGACCCGCTTGCGATCTGACACGTCGGCCCACGAGCCGACAATCTCCTTTGGCTTACCGTCGTCATCGTGCGTGACGCTCAAGGTGTCCTGAATCCAGATGTAATGCCCGTCGCGGTGGCGGAAGCGGTATTCGAGGCTGCCGCCGCCTTGTCCGATCAGACGCTCGAGTTCGGAAAACACGCGCCCCGTATCGTCGGGATGTAGACGCTTGACCCAGAACTTCTTGTCGTCGCGCATTTCCCATGGGGCATAACCCATGATCGAATCCAAGTTCTCGCTGACGAAGGTGCAGGCATAGTCGCCGGAGACTTGCGTCGTGTAGATGATGGCCGGACTTGCGCCGACCAGCGTCTCGAGGTCGTTCATCAGCGCCATGCGCTCGCCGAGCGCTTGCTCGGCCTTTTTGCGCGCGGAAATATCCGCCCAGGAGCCCACAATCTCGAACGGACGGCCCTGGTCGTCTTCGATGACCCTGAACGTATCCTGGATCCAAATATAATGTCCGTCGCGGTGGCGGAAGCGGTACTCCAGCGTCCCGCCGCGCTTCTCAACCAGAGGTCCCATCTCGCTGAACACGCGGGACGCGTCGCCGGGATGAAGGCGAACGGTCCAGAAATCCTTGTCTTCGAGCATCTCCCAAGCCGAGAAGCCCATGATGCGGGAGACGTTCTCGCTGACGAAGGTGCAGGTGTAGTCGCTCGCCTGATTGGTGTAGACGATCGCTGGCGTGACCGTCATGAGATATTGGAGCCGCTCGCGGGCCGCCTTTAACTCGGTCGTGCGCTCCTCGACGCGCTTCTCCAACTCGTCATGCGCCTTACGGAGTTCCTCCTCCTCATGCTTGCGCGTTCTCAAGTCGGTCGCGAATCCGACCGTGCCGACCTCCTCGCCGTGCGTGCCAAACAACACCGAGGCCGAGATGAGCACCGGGATGCTCGCGGCCTCTTTCGTCTTCAACACGCTTTCGAAGCCGGCGACAGTGCCACCGCGCTTACGCATCTCGCGCAGCACGTCCTTGGCGGTGTCCTCGGTCTCATAAAGATCGGATGTGCTGCGGCCGATGACGTCTTCGGCACGGTAGCCCAACAGGGTCTCGGCGCCTTCGTTGAAGAGCACCACCTTCCCTTCCTTGTCGGTGGCGATGATGGCGTCGGTCGAGCTCTCGATCAGGCGTGTCAGGTAACGTTTGGTATCCTGCAGCTCGACATTGGCCTTGATGGCCGCCTGCTCGGCCCGTTTGGTTTCCGTGATATCGGCCCAGGCGCCAACGAGCTCCAAGGGGCGGCCGTCCTCGTCGTTGACGACCTTGAAGCTGTCCTGGATCCAAATGTAATGCCCGTCGCGATGGCGGAAGCGATACTCGACGGTTCCCCCGGCACGAGCGATGAGAGAAGGCACGGCCTCGAACACGCGGGCCGCGTCCTCCGGGTGAAGATGATCGGGCCAGCATTTCGGATCGGTGATCATCTCGTCCGGCGCATAGCCCATGATGGCGCGGAGGTTCTCGCTGATGAAAGTGCAGGCATAGTCGCCCGAGGCTTTGGTCGTGTAGATGATGGCCGGGCTCGCCGCGAGGAGGTATTGCAGGCGCTGCCTTATCTCGCTGAGCTCAATCTCGGCTGACTTGCGCTTGGTGATGTCGGCCCAAGCGCCCACTAGCTCCGACGGGTGGCCGGCTTCGTCCTTGACCACCCTGAAGGTGTCCTGGATCCAGATGTAATGCCCATCGCGGTGCTGGAATCGGTACTCGACCGTGCCGCCTCCCTTCTCGATCAGTGGACGCATCTCGTCGAAGAACCGCGGCGCGTCCTGCCTGTGGAG
>DATFVO010000233.1:0-14580 GCA_035260265.1 Methyloceanibacter sp. | reverse complement strand
GGAGACCAGCGCTCTATAAGTAGATGCGTGCGCCTGTGTAGAAGAGTTCGAAGCCCTCCAACGGCACGGACACCTTGGCGCGGTTGACGTCGATCAATTTGAGCTCAGGCGCATCGAAGTGCTGATACACCCAACGGTCCGGGGTCGAATCTCATTGCCGGCTTCGCGTGCAACGGCAGCTACTGCGACAACATTTCCCTGTTTTGTGTACCGCTAGTGAACCTGGGATCTCGTCGTCCAGCAACGGATAGGTGACAGTGTCTGAAGAGCAAGGGGGCACCCTTTCTTTTCAACAGGGGAGCTCAGGTGGACTCGTCGTCGCAACACAGATGTCGTGTTCTGGTTCTTACTGCGACAACATGACCTTTCGAGTGTGTCAGATTAAATCGCCTTAGTTAGTCGTCGCATTCTGATGGGACTCATCACGCATGCGGTTGTCCGCTTTAGGCCGAAGGGCGGACATACGAGCGTCGACACCAACGCCCGCTACGTGCCGGAAGCAGTAATTGGCACCTGCCCGCCACAAGATCGGCGGCTTTAGCGCGCCTATCAGTAAGGCCGCGCCGGCGGCGACGAGCAGGCGCGATCGTAGTCCAAGTCCCCAAACCATGATTCGACCCCCGTGCTATGTGGTCAAACCCTACCAAACCAGTCGGGTTACGCAATGTTGAAGCATTTCTTTGTTTGGCTGGTCCTTAGAACGCCTTTGCTCTGTGGTTCATTTGCCACGGTTCGCCACAAAAGCTTCATGGGTGTCCGCGGATCGAGAGGCAATTAGCGTACACGCCGGTGGACGTGGCGAAGGCGAGAGTGCTTGTGGAATAGTTCGAGCAACCCTGTTTCGGCTTTCGGACTTAATGAGCGGCAGTATCGACATCGCCTCGATCGGGCGCGGCTCCGAAATCGCCGTCGTGGGGACCGGTCCTACAGGACTCGTCGCCGCGTTGGCGCTCGGAAAAGTGGGCACGAGCGTCATCGCGCTCGGTCCTGCGCCGCAAAATCCCGCTTCCGCGCCAGTCGAGACCAGAACTGCGGCGCTGTTTGCAAGCTCAGTCGATCTGCTCAAGAGACTCGAGGTCTGGGACGGGCTCAAGAGCGAGGCTGCGCCGCTCAAGGTCATTCGCATCATCGATGCTTCGAAGAGCCTGCTCAGGGCGCCCGATATCGAGTTCAAGGCGAGCGACCTCGGGCTCGGGGCCTTCGGCTACAACATCTCCAATGCGGCGCTCGTCGCGGTGCTCTATGCCCGCGCCAGCAAAGTCTTGCCTCAGGTGATTGAGGCCAATGTCGAGGCGATTGCGATCGACCGAAGCAAGGTTCTCCTCGCTTTGAGCGATGGCGCCGAAGTTACGGCGCGCCTTTTGGTCGGCGCCGACGGCCGGCGCTCGATCTGCCGCAAGAGCGCGGGCATTAGCACGAGCGAGCGCCCTTACGATCAAGCGGCCATTGCCTCAAGTTTCCGGCACGGTCGTCTCCATCAGGGCGTCTCGACCGAACTGCACAAGGAGAACGGATCCGTCACCACAGTGCCCCTCCCCGACCCTCACGCCTCGAGCCTGATCTGGGTCGGGCCTCGTTCAGAGATCGCGCAACTCACGCAGCTCGACGCCGGACTCTTCGAGGAGGAGCTCAACGCGCGGCTTGGCGGTCTGCTCGGTCCGATTTCTGGCCTCGGCGCGCGCGCAGAATTTCCGGTAACGGGGCTCAGTGCCGACACGCTCGCTGCCAACCGGACGGCACTTGTCGGCGAGGCCGCGCACATTCTGCCGCCAATCGGTGCGCAGGGACTCAATCTCGGCTTCCGCGATGCCGCTGCGCTCGCCGATTGTGTCGCCGTGGCGCTCAGGCGAGACCGCGACCCCGGCGGAGACGACGTGCTCGCGTCGTACCGGCGGGCGCGGGGCCTCGATATCCTGACGCGCACGCTCGGGGTTGATCTCTTGAACCGGTCGCTGCTCAGCCAATTTCTTCCGTTGCAGGCGGCGCGCGGCCTCGTCTCGCATGGGCTCAAGGCGTTGCCCCCTTTGCGGCGCCTTGTCATGCGTCTTGGGCTCACCCCTCCAAGCGAGCTTCCGAGCCTGATGCGGCCTGGCGCAGGTTGACGCTGGAGGCTTGACGCCTCAGGCGTCATTTGCCACGAGAGTCCCCTCGCCGCCCATTCAACTCCGCCAACGGGAGGGAGCGGCCCTATTGGCCCGGCCCACTAAAATCTCGCCGCTTCTCGATCTGCGCTATCAGGCCGAATATGTCGGCTTGCGCTTCCTGATCGGTCTCGTGCGGCTGTTGCCGCTCGACATCTCATGCGCCATCTCGGCCAAGATGTGGCAGTGGATCGGGACCCGTAATCGGCGCCACAAGCGCGCTCTTGCCAATCTCGAGCGCGCCTTCCCCGAGAAGACGCCGCAGGAACGCGAGCGCATCGCCCGCGCGGCTTGGGAGAATCTCGGGCGCGTCATGGTCGAGACCATGTGCATCGACCGCATCCTGAACGAGCCCGACCGGCTGCACGTCACCGACGGCCATTGGATCACCCGCTACCGGGAGAAGATGGGGCCGGTGCTGATCGTCACCATGCATATGGGCAATTGGGAGCTCGGCATGTGGCCGGTCACCTTGGCCGGCGTGCGTCCGGCTGGCGTCTACCGGCAGGTCAAGAACCCTTACGTCGACCGCTATCTCCGCTCCCAGCGCGAGAGGCTTTATCCCGGCGGGCTGTTCGGCCGCGGCCGCGCCCCGGGCAAGGACGAGACGCAGAAGACCGCGCGCCTCATCATGGATTATGTGCGCCAAGGCGGGCGCCTCGGCTTTATCTCCGACCTCTATGACGCAAACGGGATCGCGGTGCCATTCTTCGGCCATCCCGCCAAGAGCATGCCGATCGCCGCCATGATCGCGCGAAGGGTCGGCGCCCGCATCTGGATCGGCCGCTGCGTGCGCATCGGCAAGCGCGCCTGCTTCGACGTCAACGTCAACGAGCTGTCAATCCCGCGCACCAGCAACCAGGCGGAGGACATCCGCTCCATCACCGCGGCCATCCAGCGCTATTTCGAGACCTGGATTCGAGAGACGCCCGAGCAGTTCATGTGGTCGAACCGGCGCTGGTCTTGAGGACAACCTCCGACGGGCGTTGACAGCCCCACTGAGCTTCGATCTTATCGTTACAAAGACTCGATTGGGGCAAGGTCTCGATCATGTTCGCCCGCAACGCCAAATTTCAGATCGGCCAGGTGGTGCGCCACCGTGTATATCCGTTCCGCGGCGTGATCTTCGACGTCGATCCGACCTTCAGCAATACCGAAGAGTGGTACCGCTCCATTCCGCAGGACGTGCGGCCGAGCAAGGATCAGCCCTTCTATCATCTGCTCGCCGAGAACGCCGAGACCGAGTACATCGCCTATGTCTCCGAGCAGAATCTCGTGCCCGACGCTTCCGACGAGCCGCTGCGCCATCCGCAGGTCTCCGATCTGTTCGAAGATTTGAAGAACGGCGTGTTCCGCTTCCGCTTCCTGCAAGAGCACTGAGCAAAGCACTCGCTCAGGAAACCCAAAGGCCGTTCCTGATTCCCGAGCGGCCTTTTTGATTTCTCTAGATTTCTCTAGATCTCTCTAGTCTGCCTTACGGCGTCGCCGGGGCTGGCGCGGCGGGCTTCTTCTGTGCCGTGGTGTTGCCTGCCGGAGCGCCGGCGCCGCCTGCCGGAGGCGTCTGCTGCGCCTCTTTCTTCTGCTGCGCCTCTTGGGCTTTGGCGGCGAGCTCCTGCTGGCGCTTGCGGAACGTCTCCATCAGCTGACGCCGCGACTCTTCATACTTAGCGCTGTCGACCGGCGGCCCGTCGTAAGCTTTGGCGAGACCGGTCAGAGGAACGGGGAAGCCCATCGTCTTCTGCTGAATATTCATGGCAGCGACGATCATCTGCTTGCCCTTGCGCATGCTATCGAACATTTCCTTGGTCAACTCGAGCTGCACCTGACAGCTCGTGGGGAAGCAGATCGTGTATTGGAGTTGAATCGGCTGCGCCTCGTCGATCTTGATCTGCACGCCGGCCGGGATCACCAGCGCATATGCAGTCGGCACTCTGATGAGAAGCTGCTGCTTGTCCTCGCCCTCGACCTTGCGGACGGCGGCGGCAATCAGCACCATTCCGGTATTGGGCTCGAGGCCCTCATGATTGGTGAGGCAAATCTCCTTGTTCTGGGTTTGCTCGCTTTTCATGCAAAGCTTGACCCAAGCCTCGTCGGCTGCTGCGGCGTCGCCGGTAGCGCCAGCGGCACCAGCAGCGGGAGCGGTTCCGGCAGTAGGAGCGGCAGGGGCTGCGCCAGCGGGAGCCGCGGTACTGGGGGCGGCCGGCTGCGATTTCGGCGCTGCCGAGCCTTTGGGCTGAACCTGCTGGGCCATCGCCACAGGCATCGCCAATCCCAAAGCAAGCGCACAAACGCCGACGCACAGCATCAGCCGAGCCGCGCAACGGCTCAGCACGTTCGATCGAACCCTGGACCAGACCATTACGACCTTTCCTCTGTTGGCGGGCAGATTTGGGTCTGTGACCGGACGACCCCGTGCCCCGCGTCCCGTGTGTATAGGGTCAATACCCGAATTGAGGCGTAGCCGTGGCTGAAAGCCTTGAAACGTTGGACTTCTGCGGTCCTTCGTCGGCGCGCCCCAATCCTCCCATACCGCACATAGCCAAGCGCAAGATTTGCGTTGCGGGCGATGTTACCCTAACTCCCGTTGCAATGCGGAATGCATCTATAGCCACGCGCGCCGCCCGTTGAAAGCCCCTATTTCATGGCCAGTCCTGGCCCTCCTTCTGTTCCTTCCTGGTAACACATGGGGAGGGCCGGCGGCAGGCATCGCCATGCACGGCAAGCCGCTCGAGCCCGCCGGCTTCACGCATTTTCCTTATGCCAATCCGGATGCGCCAAAGGGCGGGCGCGTCACCTTCGCCATGCAAGGCTCCTACGACAACCTCAACCCCCTCATCGTCAAAGGAGCGCCTGCTGACGGCGTACGTGATTATGTCTATGAGAGCCTGCTCGCGCGCGCCAATGACGAGCCCTTCACGCTCTATGGGCTGATCGCAGAGAGCGTCGAGACGCCGCCTGACCGAAGCTGGGTCGAGTTCACCCTGAACCCGAACGCGAAGTTTTCCGACGGGACGCCGATCACGGTCGACGACGTGATCTTCTCGCATACTCTGTTGCGCAACCACGGGCGGCCGAACCATCGCTCCTATTATCGGAAGGTCATCAAGGTGGAGCAGACCGGCGAGCGCAAGGTCCGCTTCACCTTCGATCAAAGCGGCGACCGCGAGATGCCGCTCATCATGGGCTTGATGCCGGTGCTGCCAAAGCACCTGATCGATCCGGATCAATTCGAGAAGACGACGCTGACGCCGCTCATCGGCAGCGGTCCTTATCTGATCGACAAGGTCGATCCCGGCAAGTCGATCATCTTCAAGCGCGACCCGAATTATTGGGGTCGCGACCTTCCGGTCAATCGCGGGCTCTACAATTTCGACGAGGTCCGCTTCGACTATTACCGCGACGCAGGCAGCATGTTCGAGGCATTCAAGTCGGGCCTCGTCCAATTTCGCTACGAGGAAGACCCGATCCGCTGGACCGAAGCCTACGACTTTCCGGCGGTGCGCGACGGGCGTGTGATCAAGGAGGAGTTGCCGGTTGAGACGCCTGCCGGCATGTCGGCGCTCGTGTTCAACACGCGGCGGCCGCTCTTCGCTGATCCGCGCGTCCGCCAGGCGCTGATTAAGCTGTTCGATTTCGAATGGGTGAACCGCACGCTCTATCACGGGCAGTACGCGCGGACGGAGAGCTATTTCGCGCGCTCGGACCTGTCCTCGCATCGCCGTTCTGCCGACACGATTGAGCGCGCGCTGCTTGCGCCTTACGCAAGCCAAGTGAAGCCTTCGATCATGGATGGCACCTTCTCCTTCCCGGCGAGCGACGGTTCTGGCGAGAATCGCGACGGGCGGCGCGAGGCGTTAGAGCTTCTCGGTCAGGCCGGCTATCAGCTCAAAGGCGGCAAGCTCGTCAATGTGGCGACCGGAGAGCCCTTCCAGTTCGAGATCCTGGCGGCAACACGGGTGCAGGAGCGCCTGCTTCTCACCTATGCCAGCGCGCTGAAGCAGGTCGGCATCGACGCCCGCATCCGTCAGATCGACTCGGCACAATATCAACGCCGCAAACAGACCTATGATTTCGACATGATCCAGTATTTCTGGCCGGTTTCGCTGTCGCCGGGGAACGAGCAGTCATTCCGCTGGGGTAGCGAGGCCGCGGTAACCGAAGGCTCGTTCAACTATCCTGGCGTGAAGAGCGCTGCGGTTGACGCAATGATCGAGGCAATGCTCACGGCGGAGGACCAGCAAAGCTTCGTCTCTGCAGTTCGCGCGCTCGACAGAGTCCTGTTGTCGGGTGATTACGTCATCCCGTTGTTTCATCTGCCGCGCCAATGGATCGCGCACTGGCGCGAACTGAAACGGCCGGAGACCACGCCGCTCTACGGCTATCAGATCGACACTTGGTGGGTGGATCCGTCCTCAGGCACCGCGTCCAGCGGCGAAGGCGCCGCCACACCTTGACGGTCAGGCCGCCTGCTTTACGGCGGCGGCGATCTTAACCAGGCGCTTCAGCAGATCGCGCGTACCCTGGAGGCGCGCCTCAGGGGTTTTCCAGTGCGCGTAGTAAATGAGCCGGTGATCGGGCTGGAGCTTAACGCGGCTCCCCTCCTCGCGGATGAAGGCGATCAGGCCTTCGGGATTGGCGAAGCTCTTATTGCGGAAGGCGATCACCGCGCCCTTGGGTCCGGCGTCGATCTGCTCGACGCCTGCCTGACGGCAAAGGCCCTTGATCTCGACGATGTCCAAAAGGTGCCGAACCTCTTCGGGAAGCTGACCGAAGCGGTCGATCAGCTCCGCGGCGAAAGCCTCGATAGCGTCGTGGGTCTCGACGCCAGATAGCCGCCGGTAGAGCCCGAGCCGCACTTGCAAGTCGGGCACATAGGCCTCAGGGATCAAAACCGATGTGCCGAGATTGATACGCGGCGACCATTGATCCTCGACTTCGGCCCCCTCGCCGCCCCTGATCGCGGCCACCGCCTCCTCGAGCATCGACTGGTAAAGCTCGAAGCCGACTTCCCTGATATGGCCTGACTGCTCCTCGCCAAGCAGATTACCGGCGCCCCTGATATCGAGGTCGTGGCTCGCAAGCACGAAGCCGGCGCTGAGCGTGTCGAGCGACTGGAGCACCTTGAGGCGTCGCTCGGCGGAGGGCGTCAGCCGCGCATCGGCTGGAATGGTGAAATAGGCATAAGCCCTGATCTTCGACCGTCCCACACGGCCCCGCAATTGGTAGAGCTGGGCCAGACCGAACATGTCGGCGCGATGCACGATCAGTGTGTTGGCTGAGGGAATGTCTAGACCCGACTCCACGATCGAGGTTGAGAGCAGCACATCGTATTGGCGGTCGTAGAAGGCGTTCATCATGGAATCGAGCTCGCGGCTTCCCATCTGGCCATGGGCGCGCGCCACCTTAAGCTCAGGCGCGTGCTCTTCGAGGAAGGCAGCCGCGTCATCGAGGTCGGAGATGCGCGGCACAACATAGAATGTCTGGCCGCCGCGGAAGCGCTCGCGCAGCAGTGCCTCGCGCAGAATGACCGGGTCAAACGGCGTCACGTAGGTGCGCACGGCGAGCCGATCGACCGGTGGCGTCGCGATGAGCGACATCTCGCGCACGCCGGACAGCGCCAGTTGCAAGGTGCGCGGGATCGGAGTGGCCGTCAGCGTCAGCACATGGACGTCCTCGCGAAGCTGCTTCAGGCGCTCTTTGTGCTGCACGCCGAAGTGCTGCTCCTCGTCAACGATCAAGAGCCCGAGATTGGCGAACTCGACGGATTTCGCGAGCAGCGCATGGGTGCCAATAACAATGTCGATGTCGCCGGACTTCAGGCCCTTCTTCACCTCTGCACGCTCTTTAGGGCTCACCAGCCGCGAGGCTTGCGCGATCTTCACCGGGAAGCCGCGGAAGCGCTCTGTGAAGGTGTAATAGTGCTGGCGGGCGAGCAGCGTAGTCGGCACCACGACTGCGACCTGCTTGCCGGCAAGCACGGCGATGAGGCTCGCGCGGAGCGCGACCTCGGTCTTGCCGAAGCCGACATCGCCACAGATCAGTCGGTCCATCGGACGCCCGCTGGCAAGATCATCGAGCACGGCGGTGATGCTGGTCTCCTGGTCCTCGGTCTCCTCGTAGGGGAATCTCGCCGAGAACTCGTCATAGAGGCCGTCGGGCGGCGTCAGCACGGGCGCCTGGCGAAGCTCACGAAGCGCAGCGACCTTGATCAGTTTCTCTGCCATGTCGCGAATGCGCTTCTTGAGACGGGCTTTGCGCGACTGCCACGCGACGCCTCCGAGCCGGTCAAGCTGGATGCCAGCCTCGTCCGAGCCATAGCGGCTCAGCAGCTCGATGTTCTCGACCGGGAGATAAAGTTTGTCGCCACCCGCATAGTGCAGTTCGAGGCAATCGTGCGGCTTGCCGGCCGCCTCGATGGCGGTCAATCCCACGAAGCGGCCGATGCCGTGGTCGGCGTGTACCACGAGATCGCCGACGGAGAGGCTTGATACCTCGGTGAGGACGTCGGCGCCGCGCTTGCCCCGCGTCTTGCGCACCAACCTGTCGCCAAGGATGTCCTGCTCGTCGATCACCGCGAGCCCTGGCGCCTCGAAGCCGGTCTCCAGCGGCAACACGGCAAACGCCGTCGTGGCGTGGGGAAGCGCAAGGGCGGCGGCAAAGGTGGCGACGCTCTCGGTCTCGCCCGCGCCGTGCTCCCACAGCAGCGTGGCAAGCCGCTCGCGCGCGCCGTTGCTCCAGCAGGCGACGATCACGCGCTTATCCTCCCCCTTGAGGCGCTTGGCGTGCGCCACCACCGCGTCGAAGACATTGGCGCCTTCGGTCTGCCGCTCAGCCGCGAAGGAGCGGCCTTGCCGCCCTCCGAAGGAAACGATCTTGCCTCCCGGCATTTCGGGATGCTCGAATGGATCGAGCGCGGTGGCCTGTCGCGCGCCAAGCGCCTTCTGCCATTCCGCCTCGCTCAGAAACATGCTCTCTGGCGGAACCGGATGATAGGGCGGCGCGCCGAACGCCTTGCGTTCGAGTGCCTGCGCCCGCGCCTCGTAATGGTCGGCGATCTGCTCGAGCCTCTTGGCGCGGGCATCATCGACCAGCGGGTCGAGGCTGACGACGGCATCCGGCAAATAATCGAACAGCGTGTCGAGGCGGTCATGGAACAGAGGCAGCCAATGCTCCATGCCTTGATGTTGACGCCCGGCTGAGATCGACTCGTAGAGCGGATCATCACAGGTGACGGGGCCGAACAGCTCCACATAACGCTGGCGAAACGCGCGGCGGACGTCTGGCGTGAGGGCCAGTTCGCTCATGGGCAGAAGCTCGACCGTGTCGAGTCGCGCGGCAGTCCGCTGCGTCTCGGCGTCGAAGGCTCTGATGGACTCAAGCGTGTCGCCGAAGAAATCGAGGCGAACCGGCTGCGCCCATGGCGGATAAAGATCGAGGATGCCGCCCCGGACCGCGTATTGGCCGGGGTCTGTCACGGTGCCTGCACGCCCATAGCCCGAGACTTCGAGGCGCTCGATCAGCTCCTGCATGCTCACGGCGTGGCCGGGTGCGAGCCTCATGCTCGACACGGCAATGAACGAACGTGGCGGAAGCCTCTGCAGCACCGCGCTGACCGTGGTGAGAGTGATGAGCGGCGCACTGCTCCCGGAATTCGTGCGATGCGTAAGCTCTGACAGCGTAGCGATGCGGCGCGCGATGGTGTCGGCATTCGGCGCAACCCGGTCGTAAGGGACGCCGTCCCAAGCGGGGAATGTCAGAACCGTCACGTCCGGGGCGAAGAAGGCGAGCGCGTCTTCCAGCGTGACCAGGCGGTTGGCGTCGCGCGCGATATGTAGGATCGGAGCGCCGTTTGGCGTGCGGCTAGCAAGCTCACCGAGAAGAAGCGCGTCCAGGCCTTCAGGAACGCCGCTCGCGACCATATGCGGCGCTTTGAGCAGGCGCTCGACCGGCAGGGATGGAAACTTCGGCGTGACGGCCATGAGAGCGTCAGAGTCTAGTCGGCCTGCTCAAGGCGGTGGAAACGCCTGAGCCGCCCGATCAGTTCGTCGAGATCGGCCTCGCCCAGCGACTTGCCCCGAAACAGCGACATGTCGATGTCGGGGTCGGGCGTGTCGATCAGGCGCTCGAACACGCCGATCTCGGCGGCATTCATTCCGTCGAGCGCCGCTGCGGCGAATCGACCAAGCAGGAAGTCCATCTCCTTGGAACCCCGGTGCGTCGCCCGCCACAACGCGCGGCGGCGGCGCATTCCGAGATCACTGCCGGACATGACCATGGTTTTGAGCCTGAGAGGATGGTTTAGACCGAGCGCGCTAGCGTCTGTCAAGCTGCTCGAAAATTTGCTTTAGGGTGGAGGAATGTGCGCGATGCGGCCTGCCCTGCTCAACCCGCTCTTCGCCACGGTGCGTTCGTTGAAAGGCGTCGGGCCAAAGGTCGAGGCGCTTCTCAAGAAGCTTGTCGCTCCGAGCCACGCCCCGGCACATGCGCGCGTGATCGATCTCCTGTGGCATCTGCCGGTCGGCGTGGTCGATCGCACCATTACGCCGAGCATTGCCGACGTACGGATCGGCGAACTCGCCACGCTCGAAGTGACCGTGACGGAGCACAGGTCGGGTAGCGGACGCCGCGGCGGGCGGGCGCCTTACAAAGTGCTGGTCGAGGACTTCTCCGGCGCCGCGCTCGAGCTCGTCTATTTCAATGCTGATCCTGGCTATCTCAGGCGGCTCCTGCCTGTGGGCAGCCGGCGTCTCGTCTCCGGCAAGGTCGAATCCTATGACGGCTGGCTGCAAATGCCGCACCCAGATCATGTGATGAATATAAAGGGTCCGCGCGATGCTGCTGCCGTCCTCCCCCTGCACGAGCCGATCTATCCGCTCACCGCAGGGCTGACCAATACAATGCTGCGCAAGGCGATCGGCGAGGCGCTGGGAAGAATGCCGACGTTGCCCGAATGGGTGGACGAGAGCTTTCGCGCGAAGAATGCCTGGCCGTCCTTTGGCGAGGCACTTCAGCGACTTCATGCGCCAGAGGTCGAGGCGGATCTCGCCGCCTCGGCACCAGCCCGGGCGCGACTTGCCTATGATGAGCTACTCGCCAATCAGTTCGCGCTTGCCGTCATCCGTGCGCGGCTCAAGCGCCGAGCCGGGCGGAAGTTCGCCGCGCCCGGCAGATTGCGCAGAGCGATTCTGTCCGCCCTGCCCTTCGCGCTGACCGGCGCGCAGAAGCGCGCGCTCGCCGAGATCGATGCGGACCTCGCCAGCCCACACCGCATGCTGCGGCTGCTACAAGGCGATGTCGGCAGCGGCAAGACTGTGGTGGCGCTGCTCGCCATGGCGACTGCGGTCGAAGCTGGCGCGCAAGCCGCGCTAATGGCGCCGACCGAACTTCTTGCCCGCCAGCATCTCAAAACCATCACCGAATTTGGCACGCCTGCAGGCTTGCGCATCGCACTGCTCACGGGTCGCGAGCGCGGGCGAGAGCACGCCGCCATCGTGGCTGCGTTGGCCGAGGGAGGCATCGACATCCTCATCGGCACCCACGCTCTGTTCCAGGAGCATGTTGCATTCCGCGACCTCGGCCTCGTGGTGATCGACGAGCAACACAGATTCGGCGTGCATCAGAGGCTCGCGCTGCAAGAAAAGGGTAGCGGCCGCGGCACAGAGCTGCTGGTGATGACGGCGACGCCCATCCCGCGCACGCTTCTGCTCACGAGCTACGGCGATATGGATGTATCGCGGCTCGACGAGAAGCCGCCGGGGCGAAAGCCGGTCGCCACCCGCACTGTGCCGCTCAACCGCACCGACGAGGTGATCGAAGGCATCGCACGCGCCGTCAAAGGCGGCCCGCAAGTCTATTGGGTCTGCCCACTCGTCGCCGAGTCGGAGGTGCTCGACATCGCCGCGGCTGAGGCGCGCCATGCGAAGCTCAACGCCCGCTTCGGCGATAAGGTCGGGCTGCTGCATGGCAAGCTCGCCGGCAAGGACAAAGACCGCGTCATGGCCGCGTTCGCATCCGGCGCTCTCTCGATTCTCGTGTCTACGACGGTCATCGAAGTCGGCGTCGACGTGCCAAATGCGAGCATCATGATCATCGAGCACGCGGAGCGCTTCGGTCTTGCGCAGCTCCACCAATTGCGCGGCCGCGTCGGCCGCGGCGCCAAGGACTCCTCCTGCATCTTGCTCTACCGCCAGCCGCTATCAGACGCTGCACGCGAGAGGCTTGGCGTCATGCGCCGCACCGAGGACGGGTTCGTCATCGCCGAGGAAGACTTGAAGCTCAGGGGGGGCGGCGAGGTGCTCGGAACGCGGCAGAGTGGCCTGCCCGAGTTTCGCGTCGCTAGCCTTCCGGAGCATGAGGCTTTGCTCGAGGCTGCGCGCGATGAGGCGCGGCTCAAGCTCGCTCACGATCCGGATCTGAAGGCATCTGAGGTCGAGCCGCTCAGGCTCCTGCTCCATCTCTTCGAGCGCGACGATGCGATCAAGCTGATGCGCGCCGGGTGAGCCTAGACGACGGGCTCTTCCTCGTGGACGGCCTTGGCGCCACGGCTCTTGGCCAGCTTGCGCAACTCCTCTTGCTGCTGGTCGGGGCCGACCAGGCCGGCAGAGACCACGAGCTTGGCGGCATCCTCCACGGCAAGATCGAGGGGGATCACCTCGCTAGCCGGCACGAACACGATGAAGCCGGTGGTCGGGTTCGGGCCGTTCGGCATGAACACGGTGATGAGCGGCTTGCCTCCGCCGATCTTCTCATCGACCTCGACCGGCGGATCGCCGGCCATGAAAACGATGCAATAGAGCCCGCGCCGCGGAAATTCGATCAGCCCCACGCGCTTGAACGATGTCCCGCTCTTGGAGAACACCGTGGTGAAGATTTGCTTGACCAACCGATAGACGCCGCGCACCACCGGCATGCGGTCGAGCATCATCTCGCCGTAGCTTACGATGGTTCGCCCGAACAGATTGGCGGTGAGCGCGCCAACCACCATGAGCAGGACGATACCGACAATCAGTCCGACTCCCGGCACACGGAAGGGAAGATACGTGTCCGGCAAATAGGTCTGAGGAACGAGCGGCTTAATCCAGGCATCGACCAGATTGATGAACCACCACACGACGTAAATAGTGATGGCGACCGGTCCGACCACAATGAGGCCGGTGAGGAAGTAGCCGCGCAGTCGCGCGCCGATGCGCAAGGAGGCAGGCTCTCCCGCCGCGGCAAGCATCGCAAGCTGGTCCGCCTGCAGAGGCATCTCGTCGTCAGACACGGGATCGGGCTTGTCTTTAGCTTTCATGGACTCGAATAGGGCTGACGAACTATGCACGCGAGATGGGTTCTGGGCTTTATGCGTCCTGCGTGCCTGTGCGCGTCACTGCGTTACGAGCGAGCAATCGACTGCGTTCCGCTTTAGCGCATTGCAGACCTTAAGACTTTCCGCCTTGTCCGGGAAGGGTCCGATCTTGAGACTATAGAACGTGCCGAAATTGCCGATATCGACCTTCTCGATGACTGGCTGCGCGCCGGCAACCTCCTGGTTTTCGCTCGATACCTTCTTCCACAGCGCTTGCGCTTCAGCCTCCGACCGACTGTTCGCGAGCTGCAACTGGAACCCGCCGCCGGAAGGCGTGGCTGGCGCCGCCGCCGCCGCCGGCGCGGTCGGAGCTTCAGCCTCGGCGCTCCTCGAGAACCAGCGACTCCATCTGCTCTGGCTTGGGCTCGCGTCGCTCGCCACCACGGTCTCGCCACCTTGCGTCTGTGCGCCCCATCCTGTGCTTGGCGCTTTAGGCGAGCTGCTCGCTGCGGGAGGTGGACTGGTTGGCACCGTAGCACTGGCGGTTTGCCGAGTCTGGGCACCCCATCCGCTGCTCGGCACCGGAGAGGGAGTGCTCGCCGCCGCGGCGGCTTCGCCTGCTTGCGTCTGAGCTCCCCATCCCCTACTCGGCGCCGATGGAAGTTTCGCGGGAGCCGAAGTTGGCGCAGCGGTCTCGGCGGGCGCGCTTGCGGCCGGCTGCTCGGAAGAAGAGGAACCGGTGAGCGAGCCCCACCAACGGCTTACACGACTGCCGCTCGATGCGCCTTCAGCCGTCTCGGCACTTGCGGTCGTTGTCCACTGGCCCGAGGCACTCGCGGTTCGGGCCGGCGGCTCAACTGCAGGCGCCGCAGCCGCCGGGGCGTTCGGGCCTTGCGACCCTGGCGTGACCGACGTCGAGAAGGCGGCAATCCAGGCAGCGCCTTCGGCCGAGCCGCCGCCTTCGGCGATGAGCTGATCGACTTCCCCGCTGCCAGACTTGCGCGCCAGCGCGATGTCGGCTTCGCCTTCCTTGGCGAGTCCCGCCGATTGATAGGCGAGGCCGCGATTGACCAGCGCCTTGACACGGTCGCCCTCGGGCAGCCCAAGCCACATCGCCGCGCCGAAATCAGCGATGGCGCGCGACGGCTGGTT
>DATFVO010000232.1:0-4542 GCA_035260265.1 Methyloceanibacter sp. | reverse complement strand
TCTTCGTCTTTGGCGGCTATCCGTACTACTACGGCGACTGCTATTGGCTGAAGCGTCGGGCCCTTATAACGGGAAGCCCATATTGGTGGGCCCGCTACGAGGCCTGCCTGGGCTACTACTGAGCTCGTACTGAGCTCGCTTGAGATGCGAGAACCGGGCGAGGCCTTGCGCGAATATCTCGCTCCAGAGGGCGTATCGGTCTCCCTCGTCTATCCCGGTTATATCCAAACGGCGCAAACAGCCTGCCATATTGGCGCATTACCGCTGCAAATGTTGCCAGACCGTGCGGCGGCGATCATTCGTTCGCGCGTTGATCGTGGCAGATCTTTCATCGCCTTCCCGCTTCGACTGCTCGTGCAAGGCGGAGTACGGAAAGTCAGAGCAACTCGTCTGCATATTCGTTCTCTGCTGGCGCGCGCTCTCGTTCAATCGGTCAAGCAGGGCGAGGACTTCGGCTTTTTTCGACCGCCCGCGCCGCTTTGAGTTGCGCCAGTCGCCGCATGCGCGGAAGATGCACGGCAGGTTCGGCATGACCATGCAATGCGAGCCGCGCCCGATTTGCGATCTCCGACTCGACCGTCTCGAGGAATCGTGTTTCGTCGCCTTCTAGGAAGGCGATGGGAATGCCGCCGCGGTAGAGCACGCGATTGCCGGCGAGCGCCGCAAGCTTAGGACCTGGCGTGAGGATGCCGGCGAGGTTCAATGGATCGACGCCGGAGACTGACACGAAACTATCATCAGGCGCGCGCCGCCTGACCGCGCGCAACGCTGCCACTGCTTCGGGAAGGGCAAACTGCTCGCCCGAGAAGCCAGACACAAAGCGTCCGCCTCTGATCTCGCCGCGCGCCTCGAGCTTGCGGTAGACGCGCAACAGGTCGCGCCATCTCGGTAGCGACGAAGCCTCACGCTCTAGCATGCGCATGAACACCACGCCGTAGCGGCGGAGCAGTGCGAGCGCGATCTGCTCAACGCGCTCTGTTTTATGCGCAGGTGCGTATTGATCGGTGCGCTTGCGCTTAGCAAGCGCCCATCTGCCGGCGCCCGCGAGACGCGCGGCGTTTGCGCGGCGGCGGTGGCGAGGGGGCGTGAGCAGCGCGCGCAAGCCGCCGAAGCCGTCGGAGACGACCTGCCCGGCCGCGACAAGCTCGGCGAGCGCTTCCTCCACCTCTGTGCGAAGCAGATGCGTGCCGTCGACGATCTCGTCAAAGAAGGAGGCGCCGTTCTCGCGGATAAACTCGGCAACCTTTGCCGCCCTCGCGCTGACGTTCGGCGGCTCGCCTGCATTCGGTCGCGCCCAGATTGCCGCCGCCTTGCGCGGGAACAGGCTGATCGGCGTAGACTTGAGCGGGGCAGGGCGCCTGCCATTCGATTTCGGCTTGGCGGCTGGTGCCTCCGGCCGCGCCCAGGAGATGCGCCCAGAGAGGCAGGTATCGTCGAGTAGGCTCGGCTCGTAATCGGAAAGCCTGGCGGGCAGGATTGCGTCTTCCCATGAGGCGGCCGGCGCCTCGAAGCCGGCGAGCTGCTCGACTACGGCGTCGAGAGCCTGCGCTCCTTCGCGCCGGGTATCGGGCGAGACGCCCTGCCAATCGAACAAGAAGCGCAGGTAATCACGCGCGGAGACAGGCTCGATCTCAGCGCGGAGCCGTTTCACGGTATAGCGGTGAATGCGGGCGAGCAGCCGCCGCTCGCACCATTCCCGCTCGCTTCCCCCCGGGGTGAAGGAGCCGGCGAGGGCGAAACCTTCGACTTCGAGCGCAGTGAGTGCGGTAGAAATTCGTCCTGGCGGAAGCCCGAACGTGCCGGCGAGCTGAGCGAGCGTCGTGGGCCCTTGGCCTTCGAGCCGCCCGCGCACCAGCTCGACCAAAGCAGCGTCTGGCTCCCAAGCGTGGTCGGCACTGGCAGGCGCCGCGATGACGGGCTCGACCACGGCACCAGGATAAACTGCCTCGACCTGCCGCAGCCGGTCAGCCGGGATCCAGAACACGGCCTCCGGCGCGGTGAACAACGCAACCCGGCGAGATTGCGCGAGCTGAATGAGCCACTCCTTCCAGTTCTCGCGCCCATCGGCTTCTGCCTCGGTGAGGAAGCCAAACCAGATCAACGCATCCTGCAACTCGTCAGCGTTGGCTGCGTCTGGCCATGCCTCCTCGCGCACACGTGCGATCGCCTCATCGTCGAGTCGGCCGATCTCATCGGCAGAGTCGGGATCAAGCCAGCGCCGGCTCATCACCGCCTGCGTGCGGCGCTCTTCTAAAGGCGCATCGTCGAGAAAGGCATAAGGTCTGGCGGTGAGTACCTCGCGTGAAAGCGGCGAAGGCTCCGACAGATCGCGGGCGACGATCCTGATTTTGCCGGACTCGATATCGGCGAGCAGGCGCTCCAGTCCGTCGATATCCATTGCCTCATGCAGGCAGTCGGAAATGGTCTGCGCCACCAGCGGGTGGTCTGGCACCTCGCGCTCGCCGACGAGATTCTCGGCGCAGGCGACCTGGTCCGGGAAGATCGCGCCGACAAGATCTTCGGACATGATGCGCATAAGCTGCGGGGGCACCTTCTTCCCGCCGCGGAAGCGCGGCAGGGCAAGCGCAACGCCGGCCACCCAGCGCCAGCGCGTGCCGAACATCGGAGCATCAAGCAGCGCCTGAATGAGCAGCTCGCACACGGTCTTCGGGTTGAGATAGCGTGCCACGTCCGCGAGCTCGAAGCTGTGCGCAGTGGTCAGCGACAGCACAATATTGTCTTCCGTTGCAGCCGCTTGGAGCTCGAAATTGAACTTGCGGCAGAAGCGCTTGCGGAGCGCGAGCCCCCAGGCGCGGTTGATGCGGCTGCCATAGGGCGAGTGGATCACGAGCTGCATGCCGCCCGCCTCATCAAAGAAGCGCTCGAAGACGAGGGTATCGAGCGTCGGAAGCGCGCCAAGCGCGCGATAGGCCGCACCTAAATAGTCGACGATCTGCTCGGCCGCTGCGCGGTCGAGACGAAGGTCGTCCACGAGGAATCCGAGGGCGCTTACGGCCTCGCCATCGTTGAGGCGATGCTCAATCTCCGAACGGAAGCGCGAGACGGATTGGGATAGCTCGTCAGTGCGGGCCGGCGCTTCGCCGAGCCAGAACGGGATCGTCGGCGGCTGACCTTGCGCGTCCTCCACGCGCACCACGCCGCGCTCGACGCGGATGATGCGATAGGCAGTGTTGCCGAGCTGGAAGATGTCGCCCTGGAGGCTCTCCACGGCGAAATCCTCATTGACCGTGCCGACCACCACGTTCTCAGGCTCGAGCAGAACCTGGAAATCGGAATTGTCGGGGATGGTGCCGCCAGAGGTGATCGCCGTGAGCCGAGCCCCACGCCGCCCGCGCAATACGCCATTGATCTCGTCGCGATGGATCAGGGCGCCGCGCCGCCCGCGCCGTGTTGTGAAACCATCGGCGAGCATGCGCAGCACCGAGGCATAGGTTTCGCGCTCCAAGTTGCGGTATGGCCAGGCGCGTTGAATGAGGCCGAAGAGTTGGCCCTCGTCCCACTCCTGCGCATTGACCTCCGCCGCGATCTGCTGGGCGAGCACGTCAACTGGCGCCTGCGGCATGATCAGCCGGTCCAGTTCGCCGCGATTGGCACTGTCGATCAGCGCGGCGCATTCGACGAGGTCGTCGTTGGAGAGGGGGAACAGGCGCCCCTTTGGCTGTCCGCCGACGCTGTGGCCGGAGCGGCCGACCCGCTGGAGGAAGGCCGCGATCGATCGTGGCGAGCCAAGCTGGCAGACGAGATCGACATTGCCGATGTCGACGCCCAGTTCGAGCGAGGACGTGGCAACCATGGCGGAAAGCGCACCTGACTTCAGGCGCTGCTCGGCATCGAGACGCTGCTCTTTGGCGAGGCTGCCATGGTGCGCGGCGACCCGCGCCTCGCCAAGCCGGTCGGAGAGCTTGCGCGTCACGCGCTCGGCCATGCGCCGCGTGTTGACGAAGATCAGCGTGGTGCGGTGAGCCTCGATTAGTTCTGCCAGCCGGTCATAGACCTGGTCCCAAACCTCTGCCGACATCACAGCTTCAAGCGGGGAGGGGGGCACTTCGAGCTGAAGATCTCGCGGCCGAAAATGGCCACTATCCACGATCAACGGCTGCTTACGATCCGCCCCGGCGCCAATCAGGAATCTCGCAACCTTTTCGATTGGCTTCTGCGTGGCCGACAGCCCGATCCGCTGTACCTTTCCGCAGCACAACGCTGACAACCGTTCGAGCGATAGCGCAAGATGCGAGCCACGCTTGCTCGAGGCTACGGCGTGGATCTCGTCGACGATCATCGTGCGCGTGGTCTTGAGCATGGCCCGGCCCGACTCGGAGCCGAGCAGGATATAGAGGGACTCGGGCGTGGTCACCACGATGTGCGGCGGAAGCTTGGCGGCACGCTGGCGCTCAGCTTGCGGTGTGTCGCCGGTGCGCACCCAGGAGCGGATCACGACATCGGGCAGTCCCCGCGCGCGAAGCTCCTTGCGGATACCGTCGAGAGGAATGTCAAGATTGCGATGGATGTCGTTGGAGAGAG
>DATFVO010000231.1:0-4162 GCA_035260265.1 Methyloceanibacter sp. | reverse complement strand
CCTCACTGTGACCGATAACGGGCGCGGCATCCCGGTCGATCCGCATCCCAAGTTCAAAAAGAAATCGGCGCTCGAGGTCATCATGACCACGCTACACGCCGGCGGAAAATTCAACTCCAAGGTCTACGAAACGAGCGGCGGCTTGCACGGCGTCGGTGTCTCGGTGGCCAATGCTCTGTCGGAGAACATGGAGGTCGAGGTTGCGCGCGGGCAGAAGCTCTATCGCCAAAGCTACACGCGGGGCATTCCCGACGGCCCGTTGAAGAATCTTGGGCCTATCAAGAATCGCCGCGGCACGCGCGTCCGCTTCAGACCTGATCCCAAGATCTTCGGCAAGGGTGCTGCCTTTACGCCTGCGCTTCTGTTCCGCATGGCGCGCTCGAAGGCCTACCTCTTCCGCGGCGTCGAGATCCGCTGGTCTTGCGCCAAGGAGCTGCTTGCGGGCGATACCGAGACGCCAGAAAGCGCAGTGTTCCACTTCCCTGGCGGGCTCAAGGATTTCCTCGCAAGCCGCATCGAGGGCCAGGAGACCGTCACCAAGGACGTATTCGCGGGGCGGATCGAGAAGACGGAAGGGCATGGTTCCCTCGAATGGGCAATTGCCTGGATCGAGAACGCCGATGGCTTCCTGAGCTCGTACTGCAACACGGTGCCGACGCCAGATGGCGGCACGCATGAGGCCGGCTTGCGTGCCGCGCTCATCCGGAGTTTGCGCGCCTATGGAGAGCTCACCGGCAACAAACGTGTGACGCAGGTCACCGCGGAGGACGTGCTCGGCACCGCTGCCGCCATGCTGTCGCTCTTCATCAGGGAACCTGAGTTCCAGGGCCAGACCAAGGACAGGCTGGCGAGCCCAGTTGCGGCGCGCATCGTCGAGAATGGCTTGCGCGATGCCTTCGACCATTGGCTGACCGGCAATCCCTCTCAGGCCAATCGTCTGCTCGACTGGGTGATCGACCGCTCAGAGGAGCGAATTCGCCGCAAGAAGGAGAAGGAGATCGGGCGCCAGACGGCGACGCGGCGCCTCAGGCTGCCCGGCAAACTTGCCGACTGCGCGGCAAGCGGCGCGCAAGGCACCGAAATCTTCATCGTCGAGGGTGATTCCGCAGGCGGCTCGGCCAAGCAGGCGCGCGACCGCGCCACCCAAGCCGTGCTGCCGCTCAGAGGCAAGATCCTCAACGTCGCGTCCGCAAGCTCGACCAAGCTCGCCGACAACCAGCTCCTGAGCGACCTTATCCAGGCGCTCGGCTGCGGCACCGGCACGCGCTACCGCGAGGAGGATCTTCGCTACGAGAAGGTGGTGGTGATGACCGACGCCGACGTCGACGGCGCGCACATCGCTTCGCTGCTCATCACCTTCTTCTTCCGCGAGATGCGCGGGCTCATCGAAGGCGGCCATCTCTATCTCGCTGTGCCGCCGCTCTATCGCCTAAGCCAAGGCGCCAAGACGTTCTACGCCCGCGACGAAGCGCATAAGGATGAGCTGCTGCGCAAGGAATTCAACGGCAAAGGCAAGGTCGATGTCTCGCGCTTCAAGGGCCTCGGCGAGATGCTGCCGAGGCAGCTCAAAGACACGACCATGGACCGCGCGACGCGCACGCTGCTCCGCGTCGAGATCGCAGATGACGACAAGAGCACTGGCAAGCTCGTCGATCAGCTGATGGGCAACAAGCCAGAGGCGCGTTTCCGTTTCATCCAGGAGCGCGCAGAGTTCGCCAAGCCCGACGAGCTCGATATCTGACTACAGCCAGCGCGGTACTTGCGCCTTATATTTACGGTAGGCCGCGCCGAACTCCCGCTCGAGATAGGCCTCCTCGCGCTCGACCACGCCGCGCTGCAAGATGATGAGCACAGGAATGAGCAGTACCAGGACCCACATGCTTGTCAGAATGATCGCCAGCCCGAAATAGACGAGGATGAATCCGATATAGATTGGATTGCGCGTGATCTTGTAGGGGCCGGAAATGACGAGCGCGGTCGATGGCTCGCCGGGCACAACACTGGTGCCAGCAAGTTGGAAGGCGCGAGCAGACCAGGCGGCGAGCGCAAAGCCGACAAGAACGAAGGCGAGGCCGGCGGCGAGGGCGATCCGATTTGCCGAACCAAGTCCCGGCCCTATCGGTAAGACGAGGCTCAACAAACAGCCGATGGCGAGCGCGCCAAGTAAGAGAAAAGGCGGCTTGATCGCCACGTCGGCGTGATCGGTCGTGCCCATGGCTATGTACCTCAAGACCGGCGCTGGCCGTCTGTCACAATTGACTGCGATATTCTATAAAGCGCCATCCCGACGTGGGTCCATAACACCGCAAGTTCCCCAAGCGAAGACGAGGAGTGCATCATGATGAGGATGTTTCTCCGTGCCGCAGCGAGTCTTGTGCTTGTCGCCGCTCCCCTCTCCTTCGCTGCCGCCGCGGACGCAGCCAAGCTGGTCGACTCACCGCGCCTGAGGTTGCCGACATCGTAAGCGGCGGCCATTGGTCCGCCGACGGCAAAGGCGGCTTCTACCGCGCGCTGGTGGTCATGGCCGGCGACAAGGCGGCCATCGCCAATGTTTATCTGCAATGGCTGTCGTTCGGCGATGCGGCAAAGCCCACCGTCGTGAAGAGCGTTCCGGTCAAGGAGATCAACGACCAGAATCTCGGCAACGCCTCGATCGAGATCGGCGGAGAAGAGGACAAGGAGAACGAGGCCACGATCTTCGTTAGCTCCTACGATGTCGAAGAAGATAAGGACATCTCGCTTCTCATCAAGGCGACCAAACCCGGCACTTACACGGTCGCGAGGCGCCCCCTGAGGGCCCCGAGCAGGGCTCTGGCGAGGGCGCGCCAAAGGGAACGCCTCAAGCCGGCGCTCCGAGCGAGGGCAAGGCTCCGGCCAAGGGCGAAAAGCCAGGAGTGGAAGACTAATCGTCATCACTGCGTCATTTTCTAAAGTGCATTTGCCCCTTGCGCCAATGCGCGATGCCGCCTATTTGAGGGAAAAGCATTGCAGGGCTGTTGGCCACAGTGCTGAGTGTTGAGTCTTGCGCTAGACCTGCGAATCGTTGCAGCAAATCTAAGCGCCTAAAAGAGAGAAGACGCGAGGCGCTTCGGGCCTCGCGGAAATTTTGCTAACGCATGAGCTTTTCAAATCTTGGCTTAAGTCCAAAGGTCCTGTCTGCCGTTGAAGCGGCAGGCTTCGCAACTCCGACCCCCATACAACACAAAGCCATCCCCGCCGCCGTCGCCGGTCGCGACGTGCTCGGCATCGCCCAGACGGGGACCGGCAAGACGGCCTCCTTCGTTCTGCCGATGCTGACGCGGCTCGAACGTGGACGCGCTAGAGCGCGAATGCCACGCTCGCTGATATTGGCACCGACCCGCGAGCTTGCCGCCCAAGTCGCCGACCATTTCGAGATCCTCGGCAAGAACCACAAGCTAACCGTGGCCCTCCTGATCGGCGGCGTCTCCTACGAGGACCAGGACCGCAAGCTCGATCGCGGCGCCGACGTGGTGATCGCGACGCCGGGCCGCCTTCTCGATCATTTCCAGCGCGGCAAGCTCCTGCTCAATGGCGTTGAGATCGTGGTGATCGACGAAGCGGACCGCATGCTCGACATGGGCTTCATTCCCGATATCGAGCGCATCTGTAGACTCCTCCCCTTCACTCGCCAGACGCTGTTCTTCTCGGCGACCATGCCTCCCGAAATCCAGCGCCTCGCCGACAAATTCCTCCATAGCCCCGAACGCATAGAGGTCGCTCCGCAGGCGACCGCCGCAGCGACCATCGTGCAAAGGCTGAAAAAGGCCCCTGGCGATCCTGCCGGCAAGCGCGAGGCGCTCCGAGCACT
Source organism: Methyloceanibacter sp. (assembly GCA_035260265.1). Lineage (GTDB taxonomy): Bacteria > Pseudomonadota > Alphaproteobacteria > Rhizobiales > Methyloligellaceae > Methyloceanibacter. The sequence goes on along the minus strand of DATFVO010000231.1, from coordinate 333 downwards.
GATGCGGGAGATCGACGTCAAGAACGCCATCATCTTCTGCAACCGCAAGAAGGACGTCGGCATCCTCTATCGCTCGCTACAGCGCCATGGGTTCAACGTCGGGGCGCTGCACGGGGACATGGACCAGCATCAGCGCACCGCGACGCTCGATGCCTTCCGTAACGGCACCATCGACTTTTTGGCGGCAAGCGACGTCGCGGCGCGTGGTCTCGATATCCCGGAAGTAAGCCACATCTTCAATTACGACGTGCCGATCCACCCGGAAGATTATGTCCACCGTATCGGACGCACGGGGCGGGCGGGGCGCGAAGGCTTTGCCGCCATGCTGGTAAC
>DATFVO010000230.1:0-4515 GCA_035260265.1 Methyloceanibacter sp. | reverse complement strand
CTCCGGAACGAGCCCCGAACGTATTACGCCCCCATTCCGCGCCCAAGCGGCTGGGGCATCCAATTACCCATTGGTCTAAGTTATTGATAAGATTGGAGCGGGCGACGGGGATTGAACCCGCGACCCGTAGCTTGGGAAGCTACTGCTCTACCACTGAGCTACACCCGCGCCGGCCAAGTCATAACACGGCGCTACGCCGCCCAAAAGCGGTCGCGGCCGAGCGGCCCCGACACAACGTGAAAGCTTGCGAGCGGCTCGCGAGAAAAACTTTAGCGCCGATCTTTCGTATAGTAGCGGCATGACCGAGCTTGCCGTCACCGCGCCGCGCGCAAAATTCGCCGATCCGGACTGGACCGCGACGGGTGAGGCCCGCGCACGCGTTAGGCTCGACGCTTTGCGCACGCTATGGGTCAACACCGGTAGCCTCTGCAATATCGAGTGCCGCAATTGCTATATCGAGTCGAGCCCTGAGAATGACCGGCTCGCTTACATCACCCGCACTGAGGCCGCGGTCTTCCTCGACGAAATCGCGCGCGACGGCTGGCCGGTGAGCGAGATCGGCTTCACCGGCGGCGAGCCTTTCATGAACCCGGAAATTATCGAGATGCTGGGAGATGCTCTCGGGCGCGGTTTCTCGGTTCTGGTGCTGACCAATGCCATGCAGCCCATGATTCGCCCGCGAATCCTCTCAGGCCTCGCCGAGCTCCGCGATGCGCATGGCAGCCGGCTCGTGCTGCGTGTGAGCCTCGACCACTATTCGAAGAGACTACATGAGGAGGAGCGCGGCGAAGGCACCTTCGACAAGACGGTCGAGGGCATCGATTGGCTTTCGCACGAAGGCTTTGCCCTCGCGCTTGCCGGTCGCACCCGCTGGGGCGAGAGCGAAGAGACCGAGCGCGCTGGATATGCCGCGTTGATCGCCGCGCGTGGATGGCCTGTCGATGCTTACGACCGTTCCTCGCTCGTGCTGTTTCCCGAGATGGATCTATCCGCAGATGTGCCGGAGATTACCGAGTCCTGTTGGGGCATCCTGCACAAGGACCCAAAGGATGTGATGTGCGCGTCGAGCCGCATGGTGGTGAAGCGCAAGGGCGCTACGGCGCCGGTCGTGCTGCCCTGCACACTTCTTCCCTACGATCTAGCCTTCGAGATGGGCGCCACTTTGGCGGACGCTGCACGAGCTGATGGCGGCATGTTTGAGCGCGGCGCAGTCAAGCTCTGTCACCCGCATTGCGCCAAGTTCTGCGTGCTCGGCGGCGGCTCCTGCTCCTCTTAGTCAGTCCTGCTTGAAGTGCTTGGAGAGCTTGAGGCCTTGCGCTTGGTAATGCGAGCCGATGCCTTGGCCGTAAATCTGGTCGGGGATGTCGGTGAGCTTGTCGTAGACGAGCCGGCCGACGATCTGGCCGTCCTCCAAGATGAAGGGAATGTCGAGGCTGCGCACTTCGAGCACGGCCTTGGCTCCGGGAGCCCGACCCTCCGCGTATCCGAATCCAGGATCGAAAAACCCCGCATAGTGCACGCGATACTCGCCGATCAAAGGGTCGAACGGCGCCATTTCCGCGACGTAGGCCGGCGGCACCGACACGCTCTCCTTGGAAGCGAGGATGTAGAACTCGTGTGGATCAAGCACCAGACGCCGGTCGCCGCGAAGATGTACGGTCTCCCAGAACTGATCTGGCTCATATGCACCGACCGCATCCACATCGATTACGCCGGCGTAACGGCGCGCGCGATAACCGACGAGGTCAGATGGCTGGATGGGCGCAAGGCTGATGCGCAGGTTGAGGCCTTCGCGGATTGCGGCTTCTCCCTCGACGAGCCCGATATCAGAGTGAATTTCGCGCAGCCGCCGGTCGCCCACGCGGCCCGGCCTCTCGTCGGCATCGAGCTGCTGGCCGACTCGCCGCCGGAACCTGATCTGATTGAGCCGCGAACCGTAGCGGACTTTGATCGAAAAGGTGCGCGGACAAATCTCGGCAAAAAGCGGGCCCGAATAGCCCTCCTCGACCGCATCGAAGGAATCTTGATTGTCGGCGATGAGCCGGGTGAACACGTCGAGCCGGCCAGTCGAGCTCTTTGGGTTGGCGAAGCCGGCGATGGTGGAGCGGAGCTTGAGCTGTTCGATGAGCGGAACGAGATAGACGCAGCCAGCTTCGAGCACTGCCCCTTTGGTGAGATCGATCTCATGGAATTTAAGTTCGCCGAGCTTGTCGCGCACAGTCGCCCCGGGACCCGGCAGAAAGCTCGCCCTGATGCGATAGGCGACCTTGCCAAGCCTGAGATCGAGGCTCGCCGGCTGGATCTGGTTCGGCTCGATCTCGGGCGCGCCAAAGATCTCACCGGCGCCCATCATGGCTCTGGTCGCTTGGCAAGGGAGAATGCCGGTGCGGGCGAAGACACTCCGCGTGGCTTCGGAATGGATGGTCACGTTCGGCGTCTCGGGCAGGCGCTCGAAAAACCGGTCCTGCGGCTCAGCGTTTTGCGAATCTGCGGGAGGCATGAGGGAGTTCTTGGCATGGCGGAGCTGGCCTCGTCACCCTAAGCTCGGCCTTCTTCCCCGGATGGATATTTCAGGCATTGCATTTCAACCTGTAGTTGGCGTTGGTAACAAAAAGGTAACTGGTAACACTCACCTCTTGCCCAGGCTAAGCTGAACTAATCGGGCGAATCGCTCTCGCGGGTCCCGACATTATATAGGGTGAAATATGGCGCGCAGGCTCACCAAGCCGAAGCTCGCAGGGCGAGCATCAAATTCGTCAAGCTCGTTTGCATCGCGATACTTGCGCTTTCGGATTACGACCGCCTTGGGGAAGTTCAGTCTCCTATCCTGATCCCAACGCCTGAGAGTTACAGGGGTCACGCCATAGCGCTCGCAGACCTTCCGCTCCGGTAGAAGTCGCTTCACGGCGCGGATCATTGCACCCGACAGGCGCTCATTTACGCTTGCGCCTTGCCGTGGGCCGCCGTCCCTTGGCGAGCGCATCCAGAACGGCATCTTCGAGAAAGGCACTGCTCAGGAATGCCCGGTCAAACATCAAAGTGTTAGCCAAGCGAAAAACTATCTCCTGATTTAAAGAGCGGCCCTCCTCCGCAGCGGCTTCAATTAGCTCGTCGCGAAGGGGAACGTACCAAGGACCTGCGGGGTTGCCTACTGAGCCGGTGGCGGGTCGGCTTCAACAAAGATCGAATGCTGGCCGGATGAAATTTGACGTGCCTGCCGACGTGCACTGGATGCCCGAAGATGGGCTGACTACGTAAAATGTCCGCATAAGCGTTCGTAATTTCTATGAGACCGTGTCGAGTTGTTGGGGTAAAGCCGCGATGCGTGGCTTTGGATCGTCTCTCGAGCAGATCTCAAACAAGCTTCTACCGGCTGAGTCGGCCGTCGAGGTCGTAAAGCCTGGCCACCGTGTATTTGTCGGAACGGCTTGTGCAACGCCTTTTTCCTTGGTGGAGGCGCTTGAGCGCCGCAAGCCAATACCGCCTGACGTCGAGCTGTTTTATTTCCTTACCTCTGGTTTGGAGCCTCTTTGGGTCGAGCGGACGTCCGCTTATCGCCACCGCTGCTTCTTCGTCGGATCGAACGTGCGCGCGCTCGTTCACAGTGGCCAGGCGGAATATGTCCCGATCGCACTTACCCAAATCCCGTACCTGACGGCGAACGGTCGCATAAGGGCCGATGTTGCCCTCGTGCAAGTGTCGACGCCTGACGCCCATGGCTTCGTCAGTCTGGGCATCTCGGTTGACATCGCGATGAGTGTGTTGCGTCACGCCAAAACGATCGTCGCCGAAGTCAATCCCTCCATGCCTCGGACACTCGGCGATACGTTCCTTCACGTTGATCGAATCGATCGTTTTGTCCGCGTCGAAAGACCGCTCGTCGAATACGCGCATGAGACCGCCGATACGGTTACCGAGCGCATCGCCCGTTATGTTGCAGAGATTATTGAGGATGGCGCGACGCTACACGTTGATCTCGGGCGTATTCCTAATGAAACTCTAAAGCACCTTCATAACCGCCGAGACCTTGGCATTCACTCGAATGTCATTACCGATCCAATTCAAGATCTCATCGAGCAGGGAGTGATCACCGGGCGTCATAAGACTGTGCATCCCGGCAAGATTGTCACCAGCTTCTGTATCGGTTCACACCGGCTCTATGAATTCTTGCACGATAACGCGCTGTTTGAGTTTAGACCTATTGAGTACGTCGCTGATCCCGAAGTGGTGGCGCGGAATTATAAGATGGCTTCGTTGACCCAAGCCTTCGCCATCGATTTCACGGGCGAAGTCTGCGCAGACCAATTTCACGGCGAGTTCTATAGCGGTGTCTCCACTCAGCCCGACTTTCACCGCGGCGCCGCCGCCTCTCGAGGGGGCAAGCCGATCGTTTGTCTTAGATCGACGACAGACGATGGCAAAGAGTCCTGCATTAGGCCGTCCCTTCTTGCAGGTGAAGGAGTCACGCTGGCACGCCCAGATGTGCATTACGTGGTTACCGAGTTCGGGGTTGCC
>DATFVO010000229.1:0-10471 GCA_035260265.1 Methyloceanibacter sp. | reverse complement strand
ATAGCTGACATGGCCGCGCGTGTGGCCGGGCGTCTCGATCACGCGCGCCTTGGCGGAGCCGATCCCGACGGTGTCGCCTTCTTTGACCTCAACGTCGATGCCGGGAATCGAGTCAGCCTCGCGCGCCGGGCCGACAATGGTACAGCCGGTCATGCGCTTGACGATGGTGTTGCCGGCGGTGTGGTCGTGATGATGGTGCGTGGTGAGGATGTGGGTGAGCGCCCAGCCCTTCTCGTGCAGCGCAGCAAGTAGCTCCTCGGCGTCGGGCGCGTCGATCGCGGCGGTGGCGCCGCTCTCAGGGTCATGGATTAGAACTCCGTAATTGTCGCTCCGCGTCGGGAACTGATGAATTTCGAGCCGTGCCATCGCGCTCTTTCAACCAAGTTTCAGGGCCGGCCGGGACCGTAGCATCCCCGCAAAGGGGATTGAAATGGAACCGGCAGCAGTCGAGAACTGACGCTAAACGCTAGTAGCGTCAGGATCGGTCCATGCAGCTCGACGCCATCGACCTCAAGGATTTCTATGCCTGCCCGCTCGGCGTCGTGGTGCGCAGGCTGCTCGGCACGCGCGTACGTTCGCGTTGGGACGACCTCAAAGGCTTGTCGATCTTTGGCGTCGGCTTTGCCACGCCATATCTTGCCGCCTATCGGGGCGAGGCTCAGCCCTTGGGCGCGCTGATGCCGGCCGAGCTCGGCGCCATTCCCTGGCCTGGGCAGGGCCAGTCGTTGACCGTGCTCGTCGATGAGACTGAGCTTCCGCTCGACGATGAAAGCGCAGACCGACTCCTGCTTGTCCATATGCTCGAATGGTCGGAGAAATCGCGCGTGCTGCTACGCGAGCTGTGGCGCGTGTTGAAGCCAAACGGGCGGCTGCTCATGATCGTGCCAAATCGCCGCGGGCTGTGGGCGCGCGTCGACACCACGCCGTTCGGCTATGGCAGTCCGTTCAGCCGGACGCAACTCAACAAGCTCTTGAAGGAGTGCTTCTTCTCGCCAGAGGACTGGGACTACGCGCTCTACATGCCGCCGTTCAACTGGCGCGTCCTGTTGCGCTGGCCGGTGTTCTGGGAGCGGCTCGGGCTTGTGCTGTGGCCGACCTTCTCGGGCGTGATCCTGGTCGAGGCGACGAAGCAGGTCTATGCCGCGGTGCCTCTGCGTGAGCTACGCAAAGTCCGCCGCCGCATCCTGCCCGTCCCGGCCGGAGTGACGCCGCGCGGACAGACTCTGCCGCGACAATAGGAAGACCGCCTGCTCGCCGAACAGGTTCTGCATGAAGAGCGGCATGGCGACGCCCATCTTGCGGCCGTAGGCGTTGACCGCCACCGCGCGCTCCACCTTGGCGCCCACATCTTTGCAGAGATCGAGGAAGTCCTTGATGGTGCAGAGATGGATATTCGGCGTGTCGTACCAGCGGTCCGGCAGATTGTCGGTCTTCGGCATTTCGCCGCCGAACATCAGCCCAGCCCGCACGCGCCAATGCCCGAAATTGGGGAATGACACTACCGCGCGCTTGCCGATCCGAAGCAGCTGCTTCAGCACGTCGCGCGGGGAATAAGTCGCCTGGATGGTCTGCGACAGGATTGCGTAGTCGAAGGCAAGGTCTGGGTAATAGACGAGGTCGGTGTCGGCATCGCCCTGAATCACGGCGAGCCCTTGTGCCACGCAGGAATTCACACCGGCCTGAGAGAGCTCGATGCCGCGCCCGTCGACGCCTTTCTTCTCGGCGAGCAACCTGAGCAGCGTGCCGTCGCCGCAGCCAACATCGAGCACCCGCGCGCCAAGCGTCACCATCTCGGCGATGAGCAGAAGGTCTACGCGGCTCGTCGTGTCGGCGACGCGCACAGTGTGCGAGGGCACGTTCAGGTTCATGCCGCAATTCCCCGCTTGCGGGCCGCTGCGCTCAAGAAGCCGCGGATGGTGTCGAACAGCTCGGGCTCGTGCAGCAGGAATGCGTCATGGCCCTTATCGGACTTGATCTCGACGAAGCTCACCTTGGCCGCGACCGCGTTCAGTGCATGCACGATCTCGCGGCTCCCCTCGGTCGGGAACAGCCAATCGGATGTGAACGACACGAGACAGAAGCGCGTCCTCGTGCCGCGGAAAGCGTTGGCCAGGACCCCTTCATGATCGGCGGCAATGTCGAAATAGTCCATGGCACGCGTGATGTAGAGATAGGAGTTGGCGTCGAAACGGTCGACGAAGGAGAGGCCCTGATAACGGAGGTAGCTCTCCACCTGGAAATCGGCGTCGAAGCCGAACGCCACCTTCTCGCGATCCTGAAGATTGCGCCCGAATTTCCGGTGCAACGCCGCGTCTGACAGATAGGTGATGTGCGCGGCCATGCGCGCAACCGCGAGCCCCTTGCGTGGGTTCTTGCCCTCTTCGAGATAGCGGCCTTGGCACCAATCGGGATCGGCCATCACCGCCTGGCGTCCGACCTCGTGGAAGGCGATGTTCTGCGATGAGTGCCGCGCGGAGCAGGCTATCGGCACCGCGGAAAACACGCGGTCCTTGTAGCTTGCCGCCCATTCCAGCACCTGCATGCCGCCCATCGACCCGCCGAGCACGCACAACGCGTCGGCGATGCCGAGATGGTCGAGCAGCCGCGCTTGCGCGCGCACCATGTCGCGTACGGTGATAACAGGGAAGTCGGGGCCGTAAGGATTGCCAGTAGCGGGGTTGGTGGAGCTCGGCCCGGTCGAGCCCATGCAGCCGCCAAGCACGTTAGCGCACAGCACGGAGTAACGGTTCGTGTCGATCGGCTTGCCGGGGCCGACCATGGTCTCCCACCAGCCGGGCTTGCCGGTGACGGGATGCAGGTTTGCGACGTGCTGGTCGCCAGTCAGCGCATGGCAGACGAGCACGAGGTTCGTCTTGGCGGCGTTAAGCTTGCCATAGGTCTGATAGGCGATGGAAAATTGCTCGAGCCCGCTCCCGCAATCGAGCGGCAGCTTCTCGTTGAAATGGACGATGTGGCTTTGCGGGTTGGTGATCTGCGCCAACCGCACCGAGTTGTCCGTGATGGACTGCGCCGTAGGGGTTTCGCTCATCTTAAGTTCAGTCGCCCGAAGTCGCGTCTCGCCAAAGCTCTATTTACACAATTCGGCGTTAGCTAGGAGCTTACCGCTGAAAGTCAATCTTTTCTTTGCCTAGCCGCAAGGATTGGGCCTATGAGAGGCCGCCTGCAACACCCACCGAGGAGTGAGACAGATGGCCGCCGCCAAGGGGGGCCCAAGCCCACGCCCAGGCGTTCTCGACATCGCGCCCTACGTGCCCGGTACGAGCGCGCTGCCCGGCGCGCACGCGGTGATCAAGCTCTCCTCTAACGAGACGCCGCTCGGGCCTTCACCCCGCGCCATCGAGGCTTACCTCGCGGCAGCGGACTCTTTGTCACGCTACCCTGACGGCTCCGCGCGGACGCTGCGCGAGGCGATCTGCAAGATGTACGGGCTCGATCCCGGCCATATCGTCTGCGGCGCCGGCTCCGACGAGCTTCTGAACCTGTTGGCAGGCGCCTATCTCGGCCCGGGCGACGAGGCGATCTACAGCGAGCACGGCTTCCTGGTCTATAAGATCGCGATCATGGCGCGTGGCGCTACGGCAGTGGCTGCGCCAGAAACCGAGCTCACCACCGATGTCGACGCCATCCTCGCGCGCGTTACGGATAAGACACGCGTCGTGTTCATCGCCAATCCCAACAATCCGACCGGCACGTATATCCCGTTCGATGAGGTGAAGCGGCTGCGCGCCGGTCTGCCCGACGAGGTGTTGCTCGTGCTCGACGCGGCCTACGCCGAATATGTGCGCCGCAACGACTACGAAGCCGGCATCGAGCTTGTCGCCACCACGCACAACACGGTGATGACGCGCACCTTCTCCAAGATCTACGGGCTAGCCTATTTGCGCATCGGCTGGGCCCATTGCCCGGCTGAGGTCGCCGACGTGCTGAACCGCATCAGGGGCCCGTTCAACGTCTCAGGCCCCGCCATCGCCGCAGGCGTTGCGGCGCTTCAAGATCAGGCCCGGGTGCAGCGCGCCGTCGAGCACAACGAGCTGTGGCGCGCGCGTATGACCGACGCGCTGTCGGCCATTGGCCTTGGCGTGACGCCGAGCGCAGCCAATTTCCTGCTTTTGCATTTCAAGACGGGCAACGGCAAGTCTGCCCCGGAGGCCGACAAGTTCCTGCACGATAAGCGGATCATCTTGCGGCGCGTCGCTGAGTACGGCTTCCCCAACGCGCTTCGCATGACCATCGGCACCGAGGAGGATAACCGCGCCGTGCTCGACGCGCTCACCTCGTTCATGGGCGCCAACGGCTCGTCCCGCCGATGACCGAACCGCTGTTCGATCGCCTCGCCATTATCGGGACGGGCCTAATCGGCTCGTCCATCGCGCGCGCCGCGCGGGCGCAGGGCGCCGTGCGCACTATTGTCGCCACTTCGCATTCGCCGCGGACACGGAAGCGCATCGCGGAGCTCCGCATCGCGGATAAGGTCACGGAGACGAACGCCGAGGCGGCTGAAGGCGCGGACCTCGTCGTCGTGTGCGTTCCGGTCGGCGTGTGCGGTGACGTTGCCAAGGAAATCGGCCCGCACCTTAAGTCCGGTACGACGATTTCGGATGTTGGGTCGGTGAAGAGCTCGGTCGTCCGCGACATGGGCCCCCATGTGCCGAAGACCGTCAATTTCGTGCCGGCTCACCCGGTCGCAGGCACCGAGCATTCAGGTCCCGACGCAGGCTTTGCCGAGTTGTTCGAGAACCGCTGGTGCATTTTGACGCCGCCCGAGGGCACCGATGCCAAAGCAGTCGACAAGCTCGCCGCCCTCTGGCGTCTGTTCGGCGCCAATGTCGAGATCATGACGCCGGAGCACCATGACCTCGTGCTCGCCATCACCAGCCACCTGCCGCATCTGATCGCCTACACTATCGTCGGCACCGCCGACGAATTGCAGACGGTGACGCGCTCGGAGGTGCTGAAATTCTCGGCCGGCGGCTTCCGCGACTTTACCCGCATCGCCGCCTCCGATCCCGTTATGTGGCGCGATATCTTCCTCGCCAACAAGGACGGCGTACTCGAGATGCTCGGCCGCTTCAACGAGGACGTGGCGGCGCTGACCAAGGCGATCAGAAAAGGCGACGGCGAGGCGCTGTACGAGCACTTCACCCGCACCCGGGCCATCCGTCGCGGCATCATCGATGCCGGCCAGGACACCGCCGCCGCCGACTTCGGCCGCCCTCACGGGCATGACGACTGACGCGAGACATGGCTGAGCTGTGGGTGTTCGGCTATGGCTCGCTCATGTGGCGTCCGGGCTTCCCGTTCGCGGCCCAGGCACCGGGCCTGCTCAAGGGCGCACACCGCGCGCTCTGCGTCATTTCCATCTTCCATCGCGGCACCAAGGAAGCGCCGGGACTCGTGCTCGGCCTCGACCGCGGCGGCGCCTGCCGCGGCGTAGCCTACAGGGTCGAGCCCGGAGTCGAGGATGCGACGGTCGCTTACTTACGCGCGCGCGAACAGGTGACCGATGTCTATGTCGAGGCCTATCGACCGGTGCGCCTGCTCGACGGCTCAGACCGGGTAGTAAAGGCGCTCACCTACCTCGTCGACCGCGGCCATGTGCAATATGCAGGCGTGCTGTCGCTCGAGGAGCAGCTTCGCATGGTCTCGGGCCGCAGGGGCCAGTCGGGCGAGAATGCGGAATATGTGTTGAACACGGTGCGGCATTTGGGGGAGGCCGGAATCCACGACCCCGTGCTTGTCGCGCTGGCAAAACGCCTGAAAACCGCCGCGCCTCTTATTCCGAGGACACGGCACCTATGACGAGGGTTACGAGGGCGCGGGGTATGGCGACGAGGGCTGCTTCTAAGCCCTTTACCCATCAGGCCAAGGCCCCGGCGAGCAATCTCCGGGGCCTTTGCTTTTGCGCGAGGGCTATGTCTGGCCGCGTGTACCGTACTCGCGGCGCGCAGCGTTGACCGTGACGGCGAAGGCCGCGATCACATCGACCATCGACATCAAGGTGAGGAGGAAGAAGGTCGAGGTCGCCGCGCGATCCCAGACTAGGAACAGGATCAGGCAGGCGGCGAACACCATTGTCGAAAGCGCGTTCTCGGTGATCGACGCGCCGCCACCCCGCGTAGCCTTGAGCAGCTGGAAGAACAGAAGAACGAGCGCCAAGGCGAGGAGGATGGTGCCAAGGCCGAGTTGCCACACACCGCCGGATGGCAGCGCTATGGAAAAGCGCTGGATGTCAAAATCGGCGCCGGCGCCGGCAAAGGCGACATAGGCCAGAAGCGGAATGACGAGGAGCGGCACGGCCGACGTCCAGCTCCGCCGCGCGCGCCGCTTTGCCGGCTTTTCCTCAGGCGGGGCCTCCGTCATGACTTTCCGACCGCCTCCCTAAGACGAGCCGTTCAGCGTCGAGACCGGGATTTATGCCTCTTCCTTGACGTCGAGCACCTGGCGGCCGCGATAGCGGCCAGACTTCAGGTCGATGTGATGCGGGCGGCGAAGCTCGCCTGACTCCTTATCCTCGACATAGGCCGGCGACGACAGTGCGTCGTGGCTTCGCCGGTTGCCGCGCTTCATGCGCGAAATTTTGCGTTTAGGTACAGCCATGATTGAAACCCTAAGGCGCCCGGCGATGTTCGCCAAGCTTTGTGCGCCCTTATAGTGGCTATGGTCTGGGCTGGCCAGAGGGTGGATGCGCCAAATCGTCAGCGTTATCGCGTGGGCAAGAGGCAAGACGCGCGATGCGCGATGATCGGCATGCGAGCATTGACGGCGCCGGCGATTGCAAGCAGCCGCCCGCTCGGCTTTGCCGGGTTGCGCACGCGCGGATTGGGGAGGGACACCGCCAGCAGCAGGGCCTCGCGGCGGGTCAGATCCGCCGCGCTCTTGTGGAAATAGTATCGGCTCGCCGCTTCTGCCCCAAAGATGCCAGGCCCCCATTGGGCGACATTGAGGTAGACCTCCATCATGCGCTGCTTCGGCCAGACAAAGGAGAGGAGGTAGGCGAGCGGCATCTCGATCAGCTTGCGCAGATAGCTCCGGCTATTCCAGAGATAGAGGTTCTTGGCGACCTGCATGGGAATGGTGCTCGCGCCGCGGAAATCGGCAAACCCGTCCCCCTCCTTAATCGCATCTTTGACCGCGCCCCAATCGACGCCCCAATGCAGGCAGAACCGCCCGTCCTCGCTTGCGATCACCGCCAAGGGCAGGTTTGGCGAGATGTCTTTGAGCGGCACCCATTCGCGCTGGAGCGTATGGCCCCGCAACTTCTCGGCCACCATCAGCGGCGTGAAAGGCGGGTTGATGAAGCGGAAACCGACGACGGAGAGGAGAAAAAGGGCGGCGAAGCAAACGAGGAACAGGATGATCCGTCTCGTCAATGAAGGCTTCACGCGTCTCTTGGCGCGCTTCCTTGGGCGCTCGGTTGAGACTGCTTGAATCACCATGGCCTCGGGTTTTATCGCCTGGTTGCCGCGTCGGGCAACGCTGTATTAGGGTCGTTTTTACGGGCACTTTGCGGCAAAGCGCCGCCTCTTCTATCACTTTCCCTAACATGACTTTCTTAAGTGAGCTCGAACGCGTGGGAAGGCTCGTCGAGGGGCGGCTCGCCGAGCTGCTCGCCGGCGATGGGACTCGCAGCACCGGTGATGCCACGCTCGCTGAAGCCATGCGCTACGCAGCGCTTGGCGGTGGCAAGCGCCTCCGGCCGTTTCTGCTCATCTCCTCGGCTGGCCTATTCGGGGTGAGCGAGGACGACGCGCTTTCCGCAGCCTGCGCGCTCGAATGCATCCATTGCTACTCGCTCGTGCATGACGATCTGCCAGCCATGGACGACGATGCGCTGCGCCGCGGACGGCCCACAGTGCATATCGCCTTCGACGAGGCGACGGCGATCCTTGCCGGCGATGCTCTGCTCACTCTCGCCTTCGAGATTGTGAGCGACCCGCGTCACGGCGCTGACCCTGCCGTCCGCGCGGAGCTTGTCCTGCTGCTCGCCAGGGCTAGCGGCTGGCAAGGCATGGTGCTCGGCCAGGCACTCGACCTTGCCGCCGAGCGGCATAGTTTCAGCAAGGCCGAGACCGCAGCGATGCAGGCGCTCAAGACCGGAGCCTTGTTTCGCTTTGCCTGCGAGGCCGGCGCGGTGCTCGGCGGGGCAGCCACGCGCGAACGGGCGGCGCTTCTTGCTTATGCCTCTGCCTTCGGCCAAGCCTTCCAGCTCGCCGACGACCTGCTCGATGCGGAGGGCGACGCCAAGGCCCTCGGCAAGGCTGTCGCCAAGGACGCAGGGCGCGGCAAGGCCACGCTGGTTGCCCTGCTTGGCATCGACGCAGCAAAGGATAGTCTCCGCGCTCTGGTCGCCGAGGCTGAAGCGGCGCTTGCGCCATTCGGCGAGCGCGCGGCAATGCTGAAGGAGCTTGCGCGTTTCGTCGCGACCCGCAGGAATTGAGGAAGACTTAGGCGGCATCCAACTGGCAACGCATGGCACAGCCTCCCATATCAACACAGGATACGGCCCTGGCTCGTGCGCTCAGGATCGTCACCATCCGCAGCATTTCATCGTGACCACGATCGCGCTCACGGTGAGCATCGTGGGGCGATGCAGCCTCCAACAATTCGTAGGCGGGTGAGGCGCCGGCTATGAGCCGCAGTTCTTGGCCGGGGCCAACTGCAACAGGAACAGTGCGTGTTCGGGATTGTCCGGCGAAAGCTCGACGAAGGCGTCGAGATCGACTCCGGGAACGAGCGCCAGATGATCGCCGCCTTTGAGCGCGATCTTCATGTTCTTGGCGGCAGGCTCGAGCGAAAACTGCCCGACATAGAAGCCATCGGTGACGCAAGAGAGACTGCCGCTCGCCTCGCTGCAGCGCGCCCCGTCGAGATTGGTATAGGTATCGCCGGCGTTCCGCATCTTGGCGGTGATGGTGGCGAGATATTTCCCCGGGTCCTTGTCGCCGGAGGGCTCGCGCTCTTCGATCGAGAGCGTCAGCGCGGTGACCTTTTGCCCTGGATGCTTGGCGAGATGAGTGGCGTCATAGATGCGGGTCCAGCAGCCAATCCAAGGATCGGCAGGCGCCTCCTCCTCGGTTGCGGCCTCGCCTGATGGCTCATCCTGTGCGCGGGCCATACTCGGCGCGAAGAAAGGCGAGAGCAGAAACGAGAGAACCGCAAGCCACGCTAACCGCATTCCCCTTCCCTATTCCGCCGCGCTTCGGCCGATCTCGCCCTGCCCGAAGCGCCGCTCGATATAGTCGAGCACCATCTGCTTGAAGTCTGCCGCAGCGCCAGGCCCGCGCAGTGTCGCTACCTTCTTGCCGTCGATGAACACAGGTGCCGCGGGCGCCTCGCCAGTGCCGGGCAGAGAGATGCCGATATCGGCGTGCTTCGACTCGCCAGGCCCGTTGACGATGCAGCCCATCACCGCGACGTTGAGCGTTTCGACGCCGGGATAGCGGCGCTTCCACTCAGGCATCTCGTTGCGGATGAAGTCCTGGATGTCGCGGGCGAGCTCCTGGAAGGTGGTGGAGGTCGTGCGGCCGCAGCCGGGACAGGCCGCTACCAGCGGCACGAAGCTCCTGAAGCCCATGCTCTGAAGCAGCTCCTGTGCGACCTTCACCTCGAGCGTGCGATCGCCGCCCGGCTCAGGCGTGAGCGAGATGCGAATGGTGTCGCCAATGCCCTGCTGAAGCAGCACGCCAAGCGCTGCAGACGAGGCGACGATGCCCTTTGAGCCCATGCCGGCCTCGGTCAGACCGAGATGGAGGGCGAGGTAGGAGCGGTCGGCGAGCATGGAATAGACGGCGATCAGGTCCTGCACGGCGCTGACCTTTGCCGACAGCACGATCTTGTCTGCCCCCAGCCCGAGCTCCATCGCGCGATCGGCGCTGAGCAGCGCGGACTGCACGATTGCCTCATGCATGACCTCGCTCGCGTCCTTTGGCTCCGGCCGCTTCGCATTCTCGTCCATGAGCCGGGTGAGTAGGTCTTGGTCGAGGCTTCCCCAGTTCACGCCGATGCGCACGGCCTTGCCGTTCTTCAGCGCTATCTCAATGATCTCGGCGAATTGCTTATCGCGCTTGTCCTTGAAGCCGACATTGCCGGGATTGATGCGGTATTTGGCGAGAGCCTCGGCGCAGGCCGGATGCTCTGCGAGCAGCGTGTGGCCGTTATAGTGGAAGTCGCCGATGAGCGGCGCGTCCACGCCGAGAATGTCGAGCCGCTCGCGGATGTAAGGAACGGCGGCGGCCGCCTCGGCCCGGTCCACAGTGACGCGCACGAGCTCCGAGCCGGCGCGGGAGAGCGCAGCGACTTGAGCTGTGGTTGAAGTGACGTCCGCCGTGTCGGTGTTGGTCATCGACTGCACGACGATGGGAGCATCGCCGCCAATCGTGACGCCCCCAATCCTGACTGGAATAGTGCGCCGTCGCGCTGACCCGTTCATGGGCTAACGATACATCACATT
>DATFVO010000228.1:0-2983 GCA_035260265.1 Methyloceanibacter sp. | reverse complement strand
GTTCAATCCCTCCCTCGATCAGCCGGTCCATGAAGGTGAGCACATAGTCGCCCGGCACGCCGAATGCGTGTCTGAGCCCGGCCTGCTTGAGGCGTGCGATGATATAGGTAGCGATGGTGGCCTGTGTCATGGCGCAAGGATTGCAATCGAACAATGAGGGGTCAATGGACGACAGGAACTTCGGACGTCACATGGCGTTTTCGCGGCACCAAGTAACACGTGGAGAGTGAAGACTCGGCCTTTTAGTGGCCGAACGAGAGACAACTTCTATGCAATTCTTCTTGGGCGCAGTATACGGCGTATTTCTCACCATCCTCGCGGTGTTCCTCGCCGACGCCGGGTCACGACGACCGCTCCGGCGGGAACCCAGGCCGAAAGCATCGTCAACTGGGATGTCGCCGGAAAGAGAGTGGCGAACTCGATCGACGTCATTTGCGAGGACATGCGTCATCTAACGCGCTGAGCGATGGACGCTCCGACCGCGTGTGCCAGTCTAGCGACTAGCGGGTCGGCATCGGCTTCTCGCCGCGATAATCGTAAAAGCCGCGCTTCGTCTTCCGGCCGAGCCAGCCGGCTTCGACATATTTCACCAATAGCGGACAGGGGCGGTATTTCGAATCGGCAAGCCCCTCGTAGAGCACCTGCATGATCGAAAGGCAGGTGTCGAGCCCGATGAAATCGGCAAGCTGGAGCGGCCCCATGGGGTGGTGCGCGCCGAGCCGCATCGCCGTGTCGATGGCATCGACCGAGCCTACGCCCTCATAGAGGGTGTAGACCGCCTCGTTGATCATCGGCAGCAGGATGCGGTTCACCATGAAGGCGGGGAAATCCTCCGACACGGCGACCGTCTTGTGCAGCGTCTCGACGAATTCTTTGGTGCACGCGAAGGTGGCGTCCTCGGTGGCGATGCCGCGGATCATCTCCACGAGCTCCATCACCGGAGCCGGGTTCATGAAGTGGAGCCCGATGAAGCGCTCGGGCCGGTCGGTCGCGGCGGCAAGCCGCGTGATCGAGATCGACGAGGTGTTGGTGCCAATGATGGCCTCAGGTTTGAGGAACGGACAGAGCGCGACGAAAATCTTGCGCTTGACCGTTTCGTCCTCGGTCGCAGCCTCGATGACGAGGTCGGCGTCGGCAAAGTCTTGCAGCGAGCCGGCATAGGAGATGCGGGAGAGCGCCTTCTTCTTGTCCTCCTCAGTGATCTTGCCGGAGGCAACCTGGCGGGTGAGGTTCTTGTCGATAGTGGCAAGCGCAGCGTCGACCCTATCCTTGGCAATATCGTGCAGCGCCACGTTATAGCCTGACAGCGCCACGACATGAGCAATGCCGCTGCCCATCTGGCCTGCGCCTATGATGCCGATCTTGCGAATGGGAGCCGCCTCAACGTCCCGCTGCGTGGCTTGATCGGCGAGAATCGCCGCGCCCTGTACCATGTCGTCCATGATCATTCCTCATGCCCGCTACTCAATAGCCTGCCTTTTTGAGCTCGGCGTCGAGCTCGGGCAGGACCGTGAACAAATCGCCGACCAGGCCGTAGTCCGCGACCTGGAAAATCGGTGCGCCGGCATCCTTGTTGATCGCGACGATCACCTTGGAATCTTTCATGCCGGCCAGATGCTGAATGGCGCCTGAGATGCCGACCGCGATGTAAAGCTCGGGCGCCACGACCTTTCCGGTCTGCCCAACCTGATGGTCGTTCGGCATGTAGCCGGCATCGACCGCTGCACGCGAGGCGCCGACCGCAGCACCAAGCCGGTCGGCCAAAGGCTCGATCAACGTCTTGAAATTGTCGCCTGATTGCATTCCCCGCCCGCCGGAAATGACGATGCGGGCGGCGGTCAGCTCTGGCCGCTCGCTCACGCTGATGTCCGAGCTCACGAAGCTTGAAAGCCCGACCGAAGCGGACGGCGTGATGGTCTCGATCGTGGCGGATCCGCCCCCGCCCGTGCTGGCAAAGGCCGTGGTGCGGATCGTGCTGACTACGATCTTGTCGCGGGTTTCCACCGTCTCGAGCGCGTTGCCGGCATAGACCGGCCGCACGAAGGTCGTCGGCGACTTCACCTCGATGATGTCGGAGATCTGCGCCACGTCGAGCAAGGCTGCGACCCGCGGCAACACGTTCTTGCCCATGGTGGTTGCCGGCGCGAGCAGCACTGAATAATCCTTCATCAATGGCTGCACCGTCGCGGCCACCTCCTCGGCGAGACGCTGCGCAAGATGTGGCGCCTCGGCGAGCAGGACTTTGCGCACGCCATCGAGCTTGGCCGCCTCTTCGGCGACCGCGCGGCAATTCTGACCTGCGACGAGAATATCGACGTCACCTCCGAAGGCGCGTGCCGCGGTCAGCGCCTTGGCGGTCGCCGGCGCCAGCGTCCTATTGTCGTGCTCTACTAGCAGAAGGACCGCCATTAGAGGACTCCCGCCTCGTTCTTCAATTTTTCGACGAGCACGGCGACGCTATCCACCTTGACGCCGGCCTGGCGCGTCTTGGGCTCGGCGAGGGAGATCACCTTGAGGCGCGGAGCGATGTCGACGCCAAGCGCCTCGGGCGTCGTCTCTTCGATCGGCTTCTTCTTCGCCTTCATGATATTGGGCAGCGAGGCGTAGCGCGGCTCATTCAGCCTAAGATCGGTGGTGACCACTGCAGGCTTTGCGAGAGTCAGAGTCTCGAGCCCGCCATCGACCTCGCGCACGACTTTAAACTTCGTCCCGTTCAGCTCGATCTTCGAGGCAAAAGTGCCCTGTGGCCAGCCAAGCAGACCTGCAAGCATCTGGCCTGACTGATTGCAGTCGTCGTCGATCGCCTGCTTGCCCATGATCACGAGATCCGGCTTCTCGTTGTCGACGACGCGCTTTAGCAATTTGGCGACGCCGAGCGGCTCGACGGTTGCGTCCGTCTTGATCAGGATGGCGCGGTCGGCGCCCATGGCGAGCGCGGTCCGGAGCGTATCTTGCGATTTGGCGTTGCCGATCGACACAGCGA
>DATFVO010000227.1:0-3122 GCA_035260265.1 Methyloceanibacter sp. | reverse complement strand
GAATTTGTCCCAGTCCGAACGACGGGCGCACAGGAGGGCTTTCAGGGCGGCCCGCAGCGTGACGGCGCGCCTACCCGCATCGCTCGCCAGCACGCGGGCAGCATCTTCGCTCTCTTTCAGGCCAAGCGTGAAGGCGTTCTGCCGCAGCGTGCGCGTGAAACGAGCAAGTTGGCTGAGAGCGAGTTCGCCGGCGTGAGGCGGATCGATGAATTGGTGCTGCTCGCCCCGCATCAGGCGACATTTCCTAGGAGCCGGGCGGTGACTTCGCGCGTCAAGCGTGCCCGGTCTTCCTGGGTCTTGAGCAGGCAGCGCAGGGTTTCATGGGCGGTGTCAAGATCATCGTGCAGGTCTTTCACGCCGAGCCCGACTAGGGCAGCCGCCCAATCGAGCGTCTCGGCGACACCCGGGACCTTGCGCAACTCCTCCTTGCGCAGGCCCTCCAGCATGCGCGCGATCTGCCCGGCAAGTGTGCTCGCGATCCCCGGCACGCGCGCTAAAATGATGCGTGTCTCACGCTCCGCATCTGGGTAATCGAGATAGTGATAGAGGCAACGCCGGCGCAATGCGTCGGAGAGCTCGCGCGTGTTGTTGGAGGTCAGGACCACCCGGGGTATGCTCTTGGCTCTGATGGTCCCCAACTCGGGGATCGAGACCTGAAAATCCGAGAGCAATTCGAGGAGAAACGCCTCGAACTCTTCATCGGCTCGGTCCACCTCATCGATGAGCAGAACCGGTCGGTCATCGCGGCGGATCGCGGCCAGCAACGGTCGTTCGAGCAGGAAGCGCTCGGAGAAGATGTCGCGCTCAACGCTGTCGGGATCGACCCCGGCTACTTCACGTGCTCGGATCGCCAACAACTGCCGTTGATAGTTCCATTCATAGAGCGCCGTGGATTGGTCGAGCCCCTCATAGCATTGCAGGCGAATGAGGCTGCTGCCATTGAGTTGGGCCAGCGCCTTGGCGACCTCCGTCTTGCCGACCCCCGCCTCCCCTTCGATCAGCAACGGTCGACCCAATAAGTCCATGAGCTGCAGCGCGATCGGGAGCTCACGGTCGGCAACGTAGCCCGTAGCCGCCAGGCGCTCGCTGATCTCTTCGCGCGTCATCATCACGCTAGTGCTTCTGTTGCCGCTCTTCTCGGGAAAAGAGAGCGCCTCCGCGTTGGCCGCTGCCGAAGCGCATCAAGCGACCTGGGCCCCAAGTCCCGCGGCGCCTTGCAGGCGGATCAGTGCCTTTTTATTGACCCACCCCGGGCATCATTCGTGCAAACCTAGCTTGTGTGCCACGGTCCAGTTGCGCCAGTGATCATGCGGCATTTGGATATGGCTAGTGCCGAGGAAGGAGAAGGCATCATTGACGGCATTGGAGAAGGCCGGCACGCCGCCAACGTTGGGGCTCTCCCCGACACCCTTGGCACCGATGGGGTGATGTGGTGACGGTGTGACGGTATGGTCGGTTTCCCACTTGGGCGTTTCTACCGCCGTGGGCAGGAAGAAGTCGAGGAACGATCCGCCGATTACGTTTCCGATTTCGTCATAGCGGATTTCTTGACCCATCGCGATGGCGAAGGCTTCGGTAAGCCCGCCGTGCACCTGACCCTCAATAATCATTGGGTTGATTCGCGTGCCACAGTCATCCAGGGCGTAGAAGCGGCGCACCTTATAGACGCCGGTATCGACGTCGATATCCATCACGCAGATGTAGGCGCCGAACGGGTAGGTCATGTTCGGCGGGTCATAGTAGCTGACTGCCTCCAGTCCCGGTTCCATGCCGGGCGGTGGTGAATGGTAGGCAGCCCATACGATCTCCTTCATGCCCTTGAATTTCTCGGGCAGGCCCTTGATGCGGAAGCCGTCGATATCCCATTCGAGATCGCTCTCGTGTACCTCCAAGAGGTAGGCCGCGATCATCTGCGCCTTGTTGCGGATCTTGCGCGCGGCCATGGCAATGGCAGCGCCTGCAACCGGCGTCGAGCGCGAACCAAAGGTGCCGATACCGTAGGGCGCCGTGTCGGTGTTGCCCTCTTCCACCATGATGTCATCGGCTGGGATGCCGATTTCGGAAGCGAGGATCTGGGCATAGGTCGTCTCGTGCCCCTGGCCCTGCGATTTGCTGCCCATGCGCGCGATCGCCGAGCCCGTGGGGTGCACGCGGATCTCGCAGCTGTCGAACATGGCGAGCCCGAGCACATCGCAGTTCTTGGAGGGGCCGGCCCCCACGATCTCTGTAAAGAAGCATAGGCCAATGCCCATGATCTCGCGGGTCTCCCCGCGCTTGAAGGCCTCGCGCTTTTCCGCTTGCTCCGCGCGCAACGCCTTGTAGCCGACGACTTCCAACGCCTTGTTCATGGCCGTGTGGTAGTCGCCGGAATCGTACTCCCAGCCGAGCGCCGAGCGGTAGGGAAACTGCTCGCGCTTGATGAAGTTCTTAAGGCGCAGCTCGGCCGGATCCATGCCGAGCTTCTGAGCCAGGATATCCATGCCGCGCTCGATGGCATAGGCGGCTTCGGTGACCCGCAGCGAGCAACGGTAGGCTACCCCACCAGGGGCCTTGTTGGTGTAAACGCCGTCGACGCTGACGTGCGCGACGGGGAAGTCGTAGGACCCCGTGACGATGGCGAAGAATCCGGCAGGAAACTTCGAGGGATCGGCGCATGCATCGAAGCCGCCGTGGTCGGCGAGCACGTGCACGCGCAGGCCGGTCACCTTGCCATCCCTGGTAGCGGCGATTTCGGTGGTCATGTGATAGTCGCGCGCGAACGAGGTGGCAGTGAGGTTCTCGATGCGGTCCTCCACCCACTTGACCGGCCGGCCCGTCACAATCGATGCGACGATGGCGCAGATATAGCCGGGATAAGCGCCGACCTTGTTGCCGAAGCCGCCGCCGATGTCCGGGGCAATCACGTGGATCTTGTGTTCCGGTATTTTCGAGAGGAGCGCGGCAACCGTCCGGATCACATGCGGAGCCTGAAAGGTGCCGTAGACGGTGAGCTCACCCTTGATCTTGTCGAACGAGGCGACGCACTGGCACGTCTCGAGCGGTGATGGATGGGTGCGGTGGTAGGAGATGAGCTCCTTGATTGTCACCTCCGCACTGGCAAACGCGGCATCCGCACCCGCCTT
>DATFVO010000226.1:0-8527 GCA_035260265.1 Methyloceanibacter sp. | reverse complement strand
ATAGCTCTGAACAAGCTCGGCCAGGGCCGGCGCAAGAAGAAAGCCGTTCCGGTAGAGGCCGTTGACGTAGATATAGCCCTTCGAGGCAATAATCCTAGGCCGATTGTCGGGGAAGGCGGGCCTGGCGCTAGCGCCCTGCCGCACAATCTCGGCCTCAGCGAAGGCCGGATCGAGCGCGTAGGCTGCTGAAAGCAGATCGAGCGCCGAGCGGAGTGTGATGGGTCCGGTCTCTTCGCTCTCGATCACCGTGGCGCCAATCATGTAAAGGCCATCGCCCCAGGGCACGACATAGAGCGGAAAGCGCGGATGCAGGAGGCGTATGGGACGCGACAGGCCGACATCGGGGCTTTTGATCACGATCCGCTCGCCGCGCACGCCGCGAAGCGTCGGCAATGAGTCTCTGGCGGCGAGACCGCGGCAGTCGATGACGATGTCCGCCTCTCTCGGAAATTCGCTCTCACCGAAACGCAAAGCCACTCCTGCCTGCTGGACCTGATCGAGCAGGAAGTGCAAGGCTTGCTCGGTCGCGAGATGGGCTTCGTCGGGATAATAGAGCGCGCCGGCAAAGCGGCCCGTCAAAGCGGGCTCGAGGGTCGCAAGCTCTTCCGCTGAGAGACGCCGGTGACCTTCCGTCAAGCGCGCAAAGCGGTCGAGCTCGGCGCGGTCGCGATTGAGTGCTGTGACCACCGTGCCGTTTGCGACCGTGCCGGGATAGGTCGCCTGCCAGAGCGCGATGCCGCGCGCTCCCAGCTTGCCGATGAGGGTCTCAGCCCGGTCCTCCTCGCACTGGGGCGCGAGCATGGCGCCGGCAAAAATGCTGCAGGCGTCGGCGAAGGGCGTCGCCGAGCGCTCGTACAGAGTGACGGTATGGCCGGCGCGGGCGAGCATCAGCGCTTGCC
Source organism: Methyloceanibacter sp. (assembly GCA_035260265.1). Lineage (GTDB taxonomy): Bacteria > Pseudomonadota > Alphaproteobacteria > Rhizobiales > Methyloligellaceae > Methyloceanibacter. Next base: position 7,628 of record DATFVO010000226.1, on the reverse strand, counting down.
ATAGGCCGACGACACCAGCGCCGCGAACGGCAATGGATTGCTTCTTGGTCGCCATCAATCGCCGAGCGCCACGCCTTCGCGTCGCGGGTCGGCCGCGCCTTCGAACCCGACCGGCGTAACGGCGATGATGTGTTCTCCGCTGGTGAGGTCGACATGGCGCACGTCGTGCCCCATGCCCGTCAAGGCTGCTGCCAGTCTATCCAAGCCGGGTCCGGACTCGAGAAGGACCGGGCCTTCAGTGCTGCCGAAATTCGGAAGCGCGCTGGCTTGGGCGGGGTTGAGCCTCCAGTCGATTAGCCCGACGATCGTCTTGATGTTGAACAGGATGATGGCAGGCCCACCAGGGCTACCAAGCACGTAGCGCAGAGCGCCGTCGCCGCTTGCGAACACAATGGTCGGGTCCATTGCGCTCCGCGGCCGCTTGCCACCCTCGACACGATTGGCCACCTCGCGGCCTTGGTCATCAGTAGGAAGGAAAGAGAAATCGGTCAGCTGATTGTTGAGCAGGAAGCCGCGCACCATGGTTCGCGAGCCGAAAGACTGTTCGATGCTCGTGGTCATCGAGAAGGCATTGCCTGCGTCGTCGACGATGGAAACCTGGCTCGTGCCGACGCTCTCGACGGTGGCGTCGTGACCGAACGCGCCTTGGCGCTGATTGGGCGGCGTACCCGCGCTGAAATGATCTTGCGCGCGGGAGGGGTTCATCAAAGCGCGGCGGGTGGCGAGATAGCCAGGATCGAGCAGGCCGCTCAGAGGCACTGAAACGAAGTCGCTATCGGCAAGGTAAAGCGCGCGGTCGGCGAAGGCGAGGCGCTCGGCTTCGGCGACAATATGAACGGCAGCGCCGCCGAGCGGCGTGGAGCCTAGATCGTAGGGGCCGATCAGATCGAGGACTTGGCTGACAGTGACGCCGCCAGAGGACGGCAGTCCGGCACCACACACGCGATAGGCGCGGTATGGGGCGCAAACCGGATCGCGCTCCTTGGCGCGGTAATTTGCCAGATCCTCGGCGGCAAGCTTGCCGGGCTGCCGTGGATCGCTCTGCACCGCTTTGACGATATCGCGGGCGATATCGCCCTCGTAAAAGGCTTTGGGCCCGTCGCGCGCGATGATCTCGAGCGTATCGGCAAGGGCAGGATTGGCGAGCTTGTAGCCAGTCGGCCACGGCCGTCCTTGCGCATCGAAGAAATAGGCGCGGGCCTCCGGCGCGAAGCTTTGCGGGCCAGTGTCGGCGAGCAGCTTGGCGAGGCGAGGTGAAACCGGGAAGCCCTCGCGCGCAAGCGCGATGGCCGGCTGGAACAATTCCGCCCAAGGGAGCTTGCCATATTTGTGATGAGCGAGCTTGAGCGCGGCGAGTACGCCCGGCGCGCCGACCGAAAGTCCGCTCGCCATGGCTGCATCGCGGGGCAGGGGTTTTCTGTCGGGTCCAAGGAAGAGTTCGGGCGTCGCCGCCGCCGGCGCCGTCTCGCGTCCATCGAAGCCAGCGAGCTGCTTTGATGCCTGGTCCCAATAGAGGATGAAGGCACCCCCGCCGATGCCCGAAGATTGCGGCTCGACGAGATTGAGCACCATTTGCGTGGCTATTGCCGCATCGACTGCGCTGCCACCTTTGCGCAGAATCGCGAGCCCTGCCTCCGCGGCGAGCGGGTGTGCAGCAACGACCATGTGGCGCTTCGCCTTGACGAGTGGCTTCGGCGTAAAGCCGCTCGGCGCCTCCGGCTGCTCGAAGGCGTGCAGCGCCGGCGCGCCCAGCGCCAACGCTAAGGCGAGCGTCGCGGCAACAAGTATGTTCTTGCGCATCATGGCCGGGAGCATAGCGGCTTTCGCCGGGCTGACCACTCACTCCTTTGCGACTAATGGAAGTCGCGGGAGCGCGGGATGATCCGCTCAGTGCGCGGATGGCGCGGATGCCAGCGCGGATGGCCACGCTCACGCACGCGCTCGCGGGGATCTTCTCCTCCGGCATGCTTGACGTGATCGCCATGGGCGATGGGAAGAGGAAGCTCATCTGACTTGTTGCGCCAAGGTCCAGGCTCGGGCCGGCGGATCTCGTCGGCATTGGCAAGCGCGACGCTTAAGTTCTCGCCGTTCTCGGTTAGGAGGCGGAGCCAGTCGCTGCGGTCCTCGAGCCGCTCTGCGACCACATGGATGATGTCCTCATGGCGCTGCACGCGGCCATGCACCACCACGAGCCGCGCGCCCATCACCACCTTGCGCATCCGCTCGAGCACCTTTGGCCAGATCACCGAGTTGGCGATGCCCGTTTCGTCCTCGATGGTCATGAACACCACGCCCTGGGCCGAGCCAGGGCGCTGGCGCACCAGCACGACGCCAGCGACGCTCACGCGCGCGCCGTCGCGGGTCTGCTTGAGATCGGCGCAAGAGAGAATGCGCGATGCAGCGACGCGTGTGCGCAGAAAGCTCATTGGATGGGCTTTGAGCGAGAGGCGGAGCGTGCGGTAGTCATTCACCACATGCTCCGACAACGGCATCAAGGGCAGCGCCACCTTCTTCTCGTCTCCGGCCTCGGCAGTGGCGGCATGGTCGAACAGCGGCAGTGAGCTTTCCTTGGGAAGCCCGCGCACCTCCCACAGGGCCTGGCGGCGGTCGAGCCCAAGGGAGCGGAAGGCGTCAGCAGCGGCGAGCTTCTCGATGCTCGCGCGGCCGATGCCGCTCCGCCGCCAGAGGTCGCGCACGTCACTGAACTTCTCCCTCCCCCTAAAAGGGGGAGGGTTGGAGAGGGGGTCTGTGGCATCCTGATCCCTACCCAGCGATGGCTGAAGGCCATCGCTGTCCTCCACCTTACAGGGGGAGGGATGAGGTGGTGCAAACAGATGCGGGTTCAGCTCGGTGGGGATGCCGTCGCGCACCGAGACGAGGCACTGCACCTCGACCTCGCGCAGTCCATCGATCTGGCGAAGCCCAAGACGCAGCGCAAAGGCGCCGTCTCGCGCCTCCTCGAGCGTGCAGTCCCACAGACTGTGGTTGACGTCGGGCGGGCGCGCCTCGACGCCATGAGCGCGCGCGCAAGCCACGATCTGCGCCGGTGCATAAAAGCCCATAGGCTGAGAGTTGAGCAGCGCCGCGCCAAATGCCGTGGGGTAATGGCATTTGATCCAGGCCGAGACATACACAAGGTGGGCGAAGCTCGCGGCATGACTCTCGGGGAAACCATACTCGCCGAAGCCCTTGATCTGGTTGAAGCAGCGCTCGGCGAACTCTGCCGGATAACCGCGCTCCGTCATACGGCCGACCATCTTCTCGCGCAGGCGGTCAATGGTGCCGCGGCGGCGGAAGGTCGCCATGGCACGGCGGAGTTCGTTCGCCTCTGGGCCTGAGAATTTCGCCGCCACCATGGCGAGCCGCATCGCCTGCTCCTGGAACAGAGGCACGCCCATGGTCTTGCCCAGAACTTGGTGAAGCTCATCGGCAGGACCATGATCTGGATGGGGCGAGGGGAACTCGACAGGCTCATCCCCGCAGCGGCGGCGCAAATAGGGGTGAACCATGTCGCCCTGGATCGGCCCGGGCCTCACGATGGCGACCTCGATGACGAGATCGTAGAAGACGCGGGGGCGAAGCCGCGGCAGCATGTTCATCTGCGCCCGGCTCTCGACCTGGAACACGCCGATCGAGTCCGCCTTGCACAGCATGTCGTACACCGCGGGATCGTCGCGGGGCACTGTGCCGAGCGTGATGTCCTTGCGGTAATGCTCACGCAAGAAGGCGAACGCCTTGCGGATGCAGGTGAGCATGCCAAGGCCGAGCACATCGACCTTCAAGAGGCCAAGCGCGTCGAGATCGTCCTTGTCCCATTCGATGACGGTGCGGTCCTCCATGGCGGCATTGCCGATGGGAACGACCTCGGACAGCGGCCCGCGCGTCAGCACGAAGCCGCCGACATGCTGGGAGAGATGGCGGGGAAAACCGATCAGCTCATGCGTGAGCTCGAGGCAGCGGGCAAGCAGCGGGTTCGAAGGATCGAGCCCTGCCTGGCGCACATATTCCTCAGGCAGGCTTGAATTGCTCAAGCCCCAAATGGTGGTGGCGAGCGCAGCGACGGTGTCCTCGGAAAGGCCGAGCGCTTTGCCCACCTCGCGCACGGCAAGCCGTCCGCGATAGCAGATCACGGTGGCGGCAAGTCCTGCGCGGTCGCGGCCGTAGCGCGCGTAGATATATTGGATCACCTCCTCGCGCCGCTCGTGCTCGAAATCGACGTCGATGTCGGGTGGCTCCTTGCGCTCGGGCGAGACGAAGCGCTCGAACAGAAGGTCGATCTCGGTTGGATCGACATTGGTGATGGCGAGGCAATAGCAGACGGCAGAGTTGGCGGCGGAGCCACGGCCTTGGCAGAGGATGCCTTGCGAGCGCGCGTAGCGGACGATGTCGTGGACGGTGAGGAAATAGCGTGCGTAATCGAGCTCGGCGATCAGCGCGAGCTCTTTTTCCAGTTTATCGCGTACTTTATCGGAGATGCCGTCGCGAAAGCGCCAGGCCGCGCCTTCCCAAGTGAGATCCTCAAGATGCGACTGCGGCGTCTTGCCTTCGGGAACGGGCTCGTCGGGATACTCGTATTTGAGCTCGTCGAGGGAGAAGGTGCAGGCTTGCGCGATCTCGATGGTACGGGCAAGCGCGTCCTCATGTCCTGAGAAAAGCCGCGCCATGTCGTGTGCAGATTTGAGGTGCCACTCGGCATTGGCTTCGAGGCGGAGCCCAGCTTCGGCGACGGTGCATTTCTCGCGGATCGCGGTGAGCACGTCCTGAAGGTCGCGCCGATGCGGGGCGTGGTAGAGCACGCCATTGGTGGCGACGATGGGAATGCCGGTCCGTTTGCCGAGCTCGGCAAGAGCCGCGATGCGAGCCTGATCGTTGCCGCGATAAGAGTGCCGTGCCGCGAGATAGAGAGGTGCTGCCAATAACTCTCGCAAGTGAGTGAGGTCTGATTCTGGAGATTTGGATTGCATGCTTCGAAACGCGTCCTTCGGACGCTCCTCAGCATGAGGATTAGAGAATGCAAAAATCTTTTTGCCCTCACCCTGAGGAGGCGCGAAGCGCCGTCTCGAAGGGTGAGGGACAATCCAATCATCGGGCGGGAGAATGATGAAGATCAGGCCTTCGGCATGTGCTGCGACGTCGTCGAGATAAAGAATGCACTCGCCTTTCTCGGCACGGCGCTGGCCAAGCGTGAGCAGCCGGCACAGCCTGCCGTAAGCCGAGCGATTCGTCGGATAAGCGAGCAGGCTCGGAGCATCTTTGAGGTCGAGGTGCACGCCGACGACGAACTTGATCCCACCCACCTCTTTTGCGGCGAGATGGGCGCGTACCACGCCGGCGAGCGTGTTCCTATCGGTGACAGCAATTGCATCGAGACCGAGCAGTTTCGCCGTCGCCACCAGCTCCTCGGGATGCGAGCCGCCGCGCAGGAAGGAGAAGTTGGTGGTGATGTCGAGCTCGGCGTAGCGGGGCGGCGCCAAGGCCATCACCCGAAGACACCGTGCAGATACCACGAGGGAACCCCAAGCGCGCTCTCCTGATAGAGGCCGTCGCGGAAGATCCAGTAGCGGTGCCCATCCTCGTCTTCGATGCGGTAATAGTCGCGCGGTCTTGGTGACTCCCTCCCCCTAAAAGGGGGAGGGCTCGGGTGGGGGTCAGGCTTTAGACCCCCACCCGATCTCAATGCGCGCCACCATTCAGGCGCGATGCGCTCGGGCCCCTCGGACTTGACTACACGGCGGGTCACGCGCCGCCAGGTGAAGCGCGCCGGAGGCCCTTCGGGAATCTCGCCGAGCACGGCAACAGGCTCTGGCCTTGGAAAGAGAAGCGGCGGGCGAGGTGGCTTGGCGGAGGCCTGCTCGGGCCAAAATGACGGGCCGGCAAAGGCGCTGCGCAAGGCTTGCGCTAGTTCGGGGATATGGCTCGCCTTGGGTACCAGTCGACGCACGGAGCGGCCACCAAGGCGATTGGCGAGGCAATCGATCAAAGACTCCGACTCCGTTTTATCTTCGCCCTCGGTGAGCGCGATTTGTGCCGGCGCGAGTCTGTCGGTGGCAAGGGCCGCCAGCGCCATCAGGTCGACGCCAAAGCCAACGTCGAGCGTCTCGATCTTGTCCTTGAGCAGACGCAAGAGATGCTCAGGCTTGCGCGATGGCGTGCTCAAGCCCGCCTCGATCACGGTGGATGAGCCATCGGCGCGGCACACCCACAGCGCCACGCGCCGCGCGCCGCGCGCCACGCGCGTTAACGTCAGGCAAAGCTCTGCGGCAAGATGGGCAAGCGCGCCGGCAACGCCATCATGGCTGACGAGAGGCTCAGGGAAAGGAAGCCGCGCCACAAAGTCGGGCATTGCGCGAAGGGGAATGCGCGGCTCCTCGCGAAGCCCGAGCGCCTGATCGAGACGCAACAGGACGGCCTCTGCCACATCCTTGGAATGGAACCGCCGCTCGAGGCTCGCGCGCGGCAGATCGTAGAGCTGACCAATGCGCTTCAATCCCAACCGCCGCAAGAGGAGCGCAATCTCCGGCTCGAGCCGCAAGGACTCTACGGGAAGAGAACGAAGCGCGTCCCCGATCTTTCCGTGAGGCACGATGGTTGGGGAGCTCGGCGCGTAGCGGGCAAGCGCATGAGCCCCTCCTAGAGCATCGGCAATGGCAAGCCGCGCGCTGAAGCCAGCGCGTGCGAGCCGTGCCGACATATCGGCAAGGAGCGCCGCCTCGCCGCCAAAAAGATGAGGAATGCCAGCAACATCGAGCCAGAGCCCGTCATCGCCGTCTCTGTTGAGCGTCGGGCTGTAACGGGCAGACGCCCAGCGCGCCAGCGCGAGCAGCGCGTCCGCGTCCTTCTTGGGGGCGGCAGGCGCAGTCAGGAGATGCGGGCAGATGGCTCTCGCATCGGCAAGACCGAGGCCCTCGCCAAGACCTTCGTTGAGGCTTGCTGCATTGACAGCAGTGAGGCGGAGCCCGCGCTCCTCGCTGCCGACAAGGGCGAATGGACGGTCATCCGGTAACGGCGCTTCGCCCTTTTCCACTCTCTCCCGCTTCAGCCGCTCGATGGGAAGATGCGGCAGAAAGACGGACACGTAACGACTCATGACTGAACTCCACGATGAAACTTTTGCGCGCCGCTTCGCCCTGGCAGCGCTCGAGTGTGAGCTGCCAGGAAGCGGGGCCCGGCGCATTCGCATCGTAAGATGCAGGCCCGCTCCTCTTGGCGGAGATGCGCCAGCGGGTGAGCATTCCGGGAAGCCCTGCTTGCTGATGACTCGACAGCAACAGGCACGGCGTGCTCGCGGCTTGCGCGGCAAGGCCAAGGCGGCGGGTGACGAGCGGCGCCTTGATTTCGATTTGTGCGAGCGCTGCGATGAGCGCCCGGCTCTTTAGGCCTTCTTCAAGCGCCCAGGCTGCGTCTTGCGCCGTCCACGCCTCGACGATGAGAAGGCACGCAGGGTCGAGTCCGAGCGCACAAAGTCCAGGCCCATAAGGCCGTCCCCATTCGAACGCGGCATTCTTGGTGAGGCACCACAAAATGAGGCTTCGCCGTTTGGCCTTGGCCGCAACTTCGACGACTGCCGCAAGGGCTAAGCCGAGCGCGGCGGGATAATCGCGATAGGAAGCCGCCTTGATCTCATGGAC
>DATFVO010000225.1:0-11342 GCA_035260265.1 Methyloceanibacter sp. | reverse complement strand
AACAGCGACAGCCGCGCTTTGGCGACATGGTCGGCGGCTTCTGAGCACAGCTCCGACAACGACACGGTGGGCATCACCCGGTCATGCGCTGTGGTCGGTTTCGATTTCTGCGTCATGATTGCCCCCTCGCATCCGCCGCCTCAATCGGCAGGCTGAACCTCACTCCAAGTCTTCAACTGTCGAGCCGATAGGGTTAAGGCTTTCCTAAGGCCGCGGGGATCTGGGCCGCGCTGGATTTTGCCAGGCCCCACGCCTATAAGTCGCGACCACAAGAACCGCTAACCATAGGAACGTTCTAAGGCCATGGCCGGCCATTCGAAGTTCAAAAACATTCAGTTCCGCAAAGGCGCCCAGGACAAGAAGCGCTCCAAGCTCTTCTCCAAGCTCGCCCGCGAAATCACCGCCGCGGCGAAGATGGGCCTGCCGGACCCCGCCATGAATCCGCGGCTCAGAGGCGCGATCCAGGCGGCGCGCGCCCAGAACATGCCAAAGGACAATATCGAGCGCGCGATCAAGAAGAGCGAGGAGGCTGGCGGCGCGAATTACGAGGAGGTTCGCTACGAGGGATTCGGCGCAGGCGGCGTCGGCCTCATCGTCGAGGCCTTGACCGACAATCGCAATCGCACGGCGAGCGAGGTACGTTCGATCTTCACCAAATTCGGCGGTAATCTCGGCGAGACCGGCGCCGTCTCCTTCATGTTCGACAAGCTCGGCTCGATCGAATTCGACGCGGGCAAGGCAACTCCCGATCAGATGCTCGAGGCGGCGATCGAGGCCGGCGCCGAAGACGTGGAGTCGGACGAGGATGGGCACTGTGTCTATTGCCATCCCGACGAGCTCCACCACCTCGCCAAGGTGCTCGAGGCCCGCTTCGGAGAGGTGCGCGCAGCACAGATCTTCTGGCGGCCGAAGAGCACCATGCCGGTCGACGAGGAGTCGGGCCAGAAGCTCATCCGCATGATCGAGGGCCTGGAAGACTCAGACGACGTGCAGAACGTCTACGCCAATTTCGAGATCGCCGACGAGGTGCTCGAGCGCCTCAGCGCTTAGCTGGCGGGGCGGCGGGCATGACTGACGCGTCATCAGATCCCGCGGTAACGCTGTCAAACGAACGCCTGCGCTTGTCGCTCGCCGTCCGCGACTGGATCCTCGGCGAGGCGCGCGAGATCGGCGATCCCAACATCATCTTGGAGGGCGTCTCGCTGATGCTGCGAGACGCCGGCATACCCATCGACAGGGCGACGAGCGCGGTCGAGCTGAGGCATGCCGAGCGCGCCGCCAATGCCCGCATCTGGGAATTCGGCGGCTCCGCACGCGAATATGTCTATGCGCATGAGCGCGGCTCGGACGCAAGCGGCAAGCGCCCGCTTGCTGAAGCCCATCGTCTCAACCGGTGGCTCTTCACCTGGCTGCCCGACACGCCCGACGACGCCTACGACATCGTCGCGCCGCTGAAGGCTGCCGGCTATACCCATCACATCGCCGCACCCGTGGTACTGCCCAACGGCATGCATAACGGCTTTACCTTCGCCACCCGCGCGCCCAACGGCTTTTCCGACGAAGATGTCGCGGTCCTAAGGTCGATCTTTCCCACGCTCGCGGCGCTCCAGGAGGTTCTCGCCCTTCACCGCGTGATGCGCGAGGTGATGCGCATGTATGTCGGCGACGAGCTGCATCTGCGCATCCTCTCCGGCGATGTCAGGCGCGGCGAGGTGTTGCGGATTCGCGCCGCGATCCTGTTCGCCGATATGCGCGACTTCACCGGGCTCACCGCGCATCTGCCAGAGGAGGCGGCGACCGCACTCGTCAACGAATATTACGATTGCATCGTGCCGGCGATCGAGGAGCGTGAGGGCGAAGTGTTGAAGTTCATGGGCGACGGGATCTTGGCGATCTTCCGCACCGGCGAGAGCGGAGACATCGAAGCCTGCATGCGCGCCTTCGGCGCGGCACGTGCCGCCCAGCTTCGTGTTGCAGGCCGTAGCGAGAAGCGCGACAACGCATCCCATTTCGACGTCGGCATCGCGCTCCATTTCGGCAACGCAGCCTACGGCAATGTCGGCTCAGGAGCGCGCCTCGACTACACCGTAATCGGTCGCGACGTGAATCTCGCCTCACGCATTGCCAACCTATGCGGTCAGCTCGGCGAAGGCCTGCTCTTGTCGGAGCCCTTCCGAAGCCGCCTCTCGGAGCACGATCTCCGCAGCCTTGGAACCTTCCCGCTTAGGGGTGTCGACGAACCACAATCGATCTTTGCTCCGGCGGAACCTGGTCAATAACCACAGCGCAACACATGCGCTTGCGCAGAGGACATGGTAGGATCGGGGCGTTCCTTGGCCGGGCGCGAGATCAGGCATGCCGGCATCCCCATTCTAATTTCATGGCGCTTTACTCGCCCAAGCAAGCGTTGGGCTCGGCCACCTTTGTCGGATGGAGGGGAAGATGCATTACGAGTGCAAGAGCCCTGACGATCTTCTCAAGGTGATCAAAGACAAAAAGATCGAGATGATCGATCTCAGGTTCACCGACATTCCGGGGCTCTGGCAGCACTTCTCCGTGCCGCCCCGCGCCCTCGATCGTGACGCCCTCGACGAGGGCGTCGGTTTCGACGGCTCCTCGATCCGTGGGTTCCAGGAGATTCAGGAAAGCGACATGCTGGTCGTTCCGGACCCGGCTACCGCGTTCCTCGACCCATTTGCCGAAGTACCGGCGCTCGCCCTGATCTGCAATATCCGCGATCCGGTGACTGGCGAGAGCTATAGCCGCGACGTCCGCTATGTCGCGCAAAAGGCGGAAACGTATCTAACCGGAACTGGGATCGGCGATACCTCGTATTTCGGTCCAGAGCTTGAGCACTTCGTTTTCAACGGCGTCCGTTACGACCAGGGCACGAATTACGGCTTCTACGAGATCGATGCTCAAGAGGCGAATTGGGACGCTGGCGAGGAGATTGGTCCTAGTCTTGGTCACAAGCTGCGCCCCAAGGAAGGCTACTTCCCCGTGCCACCCGCCGATACGCTCCAGGACACCCGCACAGAGATGGTGCTGCTCCTCGAGAAGCTCGGCATTCCGGTCGAGGCCCACCACCACGAAGTCGCAACCGGCGGCCAGGGCGAGATCGACATGCGTTTCACCACGCTCACACGCATGGCCGACAATGTGATGATCTACAAATATGTGGTGAAAGGTGTCGCGCGTAAGCGGGGCATGACCGCGACCTTCATGCCCAAACCTTTGTTTGGGGACAATGGCTCAGGCATGCACGTCCACCAGAGCATCTGGAAAGGCAAGAAGCCGATCTTCGCCGGCGATGGCTACGCCGGATCAAGCGAGACGATGCGCTACTACATCGGCGGGCTGCTCAAGCACGCCCCGGCGCTGTGCGCGATTTGCGCTCCCACCGTCAACTCCTACCGCCGGCTGGTTCCCGGCTTCGAAGCGCCGGTCAATCTCGGATACTCGCAGCGCAATCGCTCTGCTGCGTGCCGCATCCCGATGTACTCGCCTAACCCCAAGGCCAAGCGCGTGGAATTTCGCTGCCCGGACCCTGCGGCGAGTCCCTATCTGTGCTTTGCCGCAATGTTAATGGCAGGTCTCGATGGGATTCAGCGCCGCATCAATCCCGGCGATCCGATCGACAAGAACCTATACGACTTGCCGCCTGAGGAGATGGCCAGAGTGCCGAAAGCGCCCGGAACGCTCGATGAAGCGCTCGATGCGCTTGAGAAAGATCACAAGTTCCTTACGGAGGGAAATGTTTTCACGCAGGACGTGATCGATACGTATCTCAGCTACAAACGGTCGCGCGAGATCGACGAAATTCGTCTGCGCCCGCATCCTTACGAGTTCTTTCTCTATTACGACATCTAGGACTTTCGCCGGGCCGGGATCTGGTGCGCATGCTTTCGCGGTCATTCGCTGAAGGCGCCGCTTTGGGTTCAGCGAGATGGTCTGAGGGGTGCAATCAGCTGAAGCTTGCGGGATCAGCTTTCATGCGGCCCCTTCATCTCCTTAAGCGCCGCGCCTATCCGTCGCCAATCCTCCGCTTCCTGGTGATCGCCTCGCCTTTCACTCTCGATGGCTTTCTGCGCGGCCACCAGTTGAGCCTTGTCTCCGTGCAAACGCACGAGCTGGCTCGCATAATCATGCACTTGGGACATCTCCATGGGGGATCCTCCCGCTTGCTGTGCTCAGACGCCTGGCTTCCCGGTTATTGCGGGATTGGCACCGAGCACCAACGGCAGGTCAATCCAACGCCCGGACGCCGACAATCGTTCCTGGTGCTCAGCGGACGCACATTCCACGGTGATGAAGAAAAAGGCGGGAGGATTGCTCCTCACCGCCCAACGGGTCACGCACTAGGAGAGAGTCAGGTTACAGGGAGTGGTCGTCTGGCTTGCCGCCTTGTCCGCCATCATCGGCAGGCCCGGCGGCAGGGCCGTCATGGGGGCCGTCGCGTCCTGGCCGGCCGAACCCTGGTTTTTGCCAATGATGTGCGCGGAACTTAGCCTCGAGCTCGCTCACCTTGGCGAGCTGGTCGGGCGTGAGCTTGGTACGCAAAGTCTCGATCGCTTTCGAGAGATTCTCGGCGCTCTTGCCCCGGGCAATCGCGTTGTCGGCGATATGCTGGACGAGAGAGAACGGCTGAGCCTTGTTGTCCGGGCCGCCCTCCGCCGTTTGCTGCGGGCGCTCCGGCCGCTTCAAAACAGCGATCAGCGAGTCGGTGAAATCGCGCCAGGCATCGAGTTGATTGGCGCGGATGCCGATCTCGGTCTCGAGCACATTCAATCTTGTGGCGAGAAAGGCTGGATTGCGCCATCCCCGATGATGGAAGCCGGGGCCGCCGTCTGGCCCCTCCCAATGCGCCCTCCAGCCGTAACGGCGGTGCCAGTCGCCAGGTCCATCGCCGCGGGCGCCTGGGCCGTCGAAGTTGCCTGACCAGGAGGCTTGCACCGGAGCGCCGCCGGTATCGCCCCATGCGGAAGTGAGAAGCGTGAGACTGGCGATGCCGAGGCCGGCCACGACCAGGATGGGGACGAGCTTGGGAGAGGTGTTCATGTTCGAGCGTCCTTGAATGGCTGATACGCCTCTCGTCTAAGTCGGCAACGTTGCCCCCGTTGGTCTTGGCGTGTCCGAACATTGCTTGGGGCGCGAGATTTGTGTCGGAACATTGCTGCCCCACCAAGCAATTGGTTTTCGTTACAAAAATGCCCTCGTTGAATCGGCGCGGCGACGTTAGAAGAGGGATGGAACTCGGCCAGTCCTTCCTGCCCGTCAGATGAGCCCAGCCGCCCAACGCATTCTCGTCGTCGATGACGATCCCGAAATCAGGAAGCTCCTCGCCCGCTATATCGAGGGACAAGGCTTTCGCGTGCAGCTCGCGGCGAGTTGCCGTGAGCTTCGCGACAAGCTCGCGACGCATCACATCGATCTCATTGTCCTCGACGTGATGCTGCCCGACGGTTCCGGCCTCGACATGTGCCGCGACCTCAGGGCCGACCGCTCCAATGTGCCGATTATTCTCCTTACGGCGCTGAAAGAGGATGTCGACCGCATCATCGGCCTTGAAATCGGCGCCGACGATTATCTCGGTAAGCCGTTCAACCCGCGCGAGCTGATCGCCCGCGTCCGCGCCGTGCTTCGCCGGCGCGCCGAAGCGCTGCCTGTTGAGACCGAGGCGAAGATCTTCCACTTCGCCGGATTTGCCGCCGATCCGCAAGAGCGGCGCGTCACCGACGCCAAGGGCCAAGAGATCGAGCTGACTGGCGCTGAGTTCGATCTACTCAAGACGTTTCTGGAGCGGCCAGGCCGCGTGCTGTCGCGCGATCAGTTGCTCGACCTCACCCGCGGACGCGAGGGCGACGTTCTCGACCGCTCGATCGACGTCCTGGTGAGCAGGCTCCGCCGCAAGCTCAACGACGGCGGCGTCTCGCATCTGTTCAAGACCGTGCGCAACGGCGGCTATCAGCTCGCCGTCAAGGTCGATGTCGAGGACGCAACGCCGTGAACACACTCCGCGTCAAAATCGCGCTTCTGCTCGTCGTCGCCATCGTCTCGGTCGTTTTTCTGCTCACGATCATGCTGTTCTGGGTGCTCGGGCCACCCCGGCGCGTGCACAGCCTCGACCCGGTTGCGCTGCAGATCGAGACCCTTCTCCGCGTGGTCGAGGACGGATCGAACGTGATTTCCCTGGTGCCAAGCCCGGCACCGGGATTCCGTTATGAAGGCGCCACCCAGAGGCTGCGCGACGCACTCACTATGCGCGGGCTCGATCTCCCCGTGACGGTGACGCGGAGCGGGCATAGTGCGCCGCTCATCGTCTCGATCCCGATCAAAGGTCAGTACTTGCTCTTGCCGATCCCAGATCTCCCGCCCCAAGGCGTGCCGTGGTGGGTGCTGGTGAGGTGGCTGGTGCTGATTGCGGTGGGCGCCACGGCAATCGCTGTGTTCGTCGCCAATCGCATGGTGAAACCGCTGGTTTTTTTAGAGAACGCGGTCGAGTCGGTCGGTCCTGACGGTATGCTGCCGACGCTGCCGGAAAAAGGACCTGGCGAGGTGAGGGCGACGGCAAAGGCGCTCAACTCGCTCTCCTCGCGCCTCAAGCGTGCGATGGAGAGCCGCATGCGTCTGGTCGCGGCGGCAGGTCACGATATGCGCACGCCGATCACCCGCATGCGGCTCAGGGCCGAGTTTGTGGAGGACGAAGAGGAGCGCACGCGCTGGCTCGCAGATCTCGACGAGCTCGAGCGCATCGCCGACAGCGCAATCCTTCTCGTGCGCGAAGAGTCGGGCCTAGCGTCGCCTGAGGCGATCAGGGTCGACGAGCTGGTGCAGACCATCGGCGATGAGCTCAGGGAACAGAATCTGGACGTGACCAATACGCGCGTCGAGCCGGTTACGGTGTGCGCGAGCCGGCTCAAGCTCAATCGCGCGCTGCGTAATCTCATTATCAACGCCGCGACACATGGAGTTCGGGCACGCGTCGAGGTGGCGAACTCAGGCGGCACGGCGCGCATCCTCATCGAGGATGATGGGCCTGGCATTCCGCCCGAGCTTCTCGGCCAGGTGTTCGAGCCGTTCTTTCGGGCCGCGCCGGCGCGGCGTCAGGACATACCTGGCGCTGGTCTTGGGCTCACCATCGCGCGGGAGATCATCCAGAGGGCGGGCGGCACGATCAGCATCTCAAATCGCGCCGATGGCGGCCTCAAACAGGTGGTCGAGCTTCCTGTCGCGGGGGTAGCCGCCAGCTGAGACCCGGTATTGCGAGGTTCTCGCGAAGAGCGGGGAGCCTTGCGCGCCAAGGCTCGATGCAGACGAGCGCAGTGCATCGACCGTTGATCGCGGCCTTCGCAGTTGCGGCTTGCCCCAGCTGCATGGGCTTGGGTGACGGGACGATACGTTTATCGAACAAGCGCTCGGTCTTTGCGGCGGCGAAGGCAATGCCATTAAGCGAAGCGCGGGCCAGGCTGCCGGTCTTTGTCCAACCCGAAGACGAGGCTGCGACCGCATACCTCCATGCTCCGCGCGCAAATATCCGCGATCTCTTGGCGGCCCTTGAAGATTCGGCTGACGCCATGTTGAACGCGCTGCGCGCAAACACGCGCCATTCGACCCAAGCACGATAAAGCAATCGCTGGAGCTTGTGCGCCAGGGCAGCGGACTCGACGACGGTCCAGATCCCAGCGATCGATGCCGCCTTAAGCGAAGCGCGGGCAAAGACGCGCCATTCGAGCCAAGCCCGATACAGCAAGCGCTGCAGCTTGTGTGCCAGGGCTATCGCCTGAACTGCAATCCAAACCGAAGCGATCGAAGTCGCCTTGCTTGAGGCGCGAGCATAGACGACCGTTTGCAGCCAGCCGCGATAAAGCAGCCGCTGCAGCAGATGCGCCAGGGCTGCCGATTTGGCGGCGGTCCAGGCAAGGGCGGCGGAAGCTGCGTTGCGCGAGGCGCGAGCATAGACAAGCGTCTGGAGCCAAGCCCGGTAGAGCAATCGCCGCAGCCCGTAGGCGAAGGTCACTGACTGAACGCCGATCCAAGCTGCGGCGATGGAAGCCGCTCTGACCAGCGCGAGGGCGATGTCGCGGCTTGTCGTCCCAGTCCAGGCAAGCGTCGCCAGTGTCGCGTTCAACAAGGCCCTGGCAATCTTGACTGCGGTCGCCCAAGTCCAGGCGAGCCCGGCCGCGGTCCATCTGGCGAGGGTGAGCGCCAACGCATGAGCGCGCGGCTTGAGCCACGCGACGAATGCAGTGGTCCATTTCACCAGGAAGAGCCAGACGGACCGCGCGAGGAGGGCTACGCCCAGTGCGAACCGCTTCACAGCCCGCGCCGTAGCCCTGCGCTTGAGCTCGGTCTGGTACTTCAGCTCTTGGAATTGCAGTCTGCGGGCGTGCCGCTTCTCTGCCACGCGATAATTCTTAAGCCATTCTTGATGCTGGCTGAGGTCGTCTGCGACCGACGCAATCAGGTGCTTCGATCCCGCAATATCGGCTCGCGCAGCCTCGATCGGGTCGAGCGTATCGACGGCACCAGACACGATGGTGCTCCCTCACTCGGCGGAGGCTTAGCCTCGCGCCTTTCCCCACATCCCTTTCGGTCGTATCGCGACTTTGGAGCTTTACCTGTCGAAACGCCCCGCCGCTCTACCCTACGCCCAAATCCCTAACGCGAAATCTCCTGGTCCGTTCCTGCGCCTGGAGTATAGGCCTGGGCAGGGCGGGAAAAAGGAAGCCTGCCTCAAGCGCCCCGCTGCCTCCGCCTTGTGCTATCAGGAGTCCATGAGCGGCGAAGCGATTCGCATCATCGGCATAGACCCGGGGCTCAGGCGCACCGGCTGGGGGGTCATCGACACTGACGGGGTTAGGCTCGCCTTTGTTTCCTGTGGCTCCGTCGTGTCGGACGACTCCGAGGGCCTGGGCCTCCGGCTTCGCCAAATTTTCGATGGTCTGTCCGAGGTGCTCGCAAGGCTCAAGCCCCAGGAGGCGGCCATCGAGCAGACCTTCGTCAATCGTGATGCGACCGCCACACTGAAGCTTGGCCAGGCACGGGGCATCGCGCTGCTCGTTCCGTCGCTGCTCGGCATTGAGATCGCGGAATATGCGCCGAACGCGGTGAAAAAGACGGTGATCGGCGCAGGTCACGGCGACAAGGTGCAGATCAGGGCCATGGTGAAATGCCTCTTGCCGCGCGCTGCCCCCGACAGCGCCGACGCAGCCGACGCGCTCGCCATCGCCATCACTCACGCCCATTCCCGCACGTGGGGCAGGATTTCGGTCTCCCCCACGCTCGGAGCGAGGGCCGCGCCATGATCGGCAAGCTCACCGGAAGGCTCGACTCGATCTCGCTCAACGCGGTGATCGTCGATGTCGGCGGCGTGGGTTATGAGGTGACCGTCGGCGCCCGCACCCTGACCAGCCTGCCTCCGGTCGGCGAGACGGTGACCTTCGCCATCGACACCCATGTGCGCGAGGACGAGATCAGGCTGTTCGGCTTCGCCACCGAGCATGAACGCGCCTGGTTCAGGGCGTTGCAGACGGTGCAAGGCGTGGGTGCACGCATCGCGCTCGCGGTGCTTGGCACGCTGTCAGCGGCAGAGCTTGCCAATGCCGTTGCGCTTCAGGACAAGGGGCAGGTCGCGCGCGCGCCAGGGGTAGGGCCCAAGGTTGCCGCCCGCATTGTCGCCGAGCTCAGGGACAGGATGCCAAGCCTAGCACCGGCTATCAGGCCTCCCGGTGGGCTCGCGCCCGTCGCCGCCCTGCCTGAGGGACTTGCCGCGCGCGATGCGGTTTCGGCACTCACTAATCTCGGCTATGCCCATGGCGAGGCCGCCGCGGCCGTTTCTGCTGCGATTGGTAAAGCAGGACGCGAGGCGCGGGCCGAGGAGCTGATCCGCCTCGGCCTTAAGGAGCTCGCGCAATGAGCGAGAGGATGCTCCGGGCGGTGCAGCGCGAGGAGGACCAGGGCGAGACTTCGCTAAGGCCCCAGGTCCTGTCCGAGTTCATCGGCCAGGCCAAGGTCTGCTCAAACCTCAAGGTGTTCATCGAGGCGGCGCGTGCGCGGCGCGAGCCTCTAGATCACGTGCTCTTTGCCGGGCCACCAGGCCTCGGCAAGACTACGCTCGCCCAGATTGTGGCGCGCGAACTCGGCGTGAATTTCCGCGCGACCTCTGGTCCGGTCATCGCCAAGGCGGGAGACCTCGCCGCGCTCCTCACCAATCTCGAGGACCGCGACGTGTTGTTCATCGACGAGATTCACAGGCTCGCTCCGGCGGTCGAGGAGATCCTCTATCCGGCAATGGAGGACTTCCAGCTCGACCTCATCATTGGCGAGGGGCCTGCCGCGCGGTCCGTGCGCATCGATCTCGCCGGCTTCACGCTGATCGGCGCAACCACACGCACCGGCCTGCTCACCACGCCGCTCAGAGAGCGGTTCGGCATCCCCATCAGGCTGGAATTTTACGGTGTCAAGGAGCTCGAGGAGATCGTGCGACGTGGCGCGCGCCTGCTTGGGCTTCCGCTGACCAAGGAAGGGGCGCATGAAATCGCGCGGCGGGCGCGTGGCACGCCGCGCGTTGCGGGACGGCTGCTCCGCCGCGTGCGCGACTTCGCATCCGTCGAAGGAGTGGGCACGGTCGATGCCAAGATCGCAGACGGCGCTCTCTCTCAGCTCGAGGTCGATCACCGCGGGCTCGATGCGCTCGACCACCGTTATCTCAGCCTGATCGCGACGAGCTATGGCGGCGGGCCAGTCGGCGTCGAGACGATCGCCGCCGGACTATCAGAGCCACGCGACGCGATCGAAGAGATCATCGAACCTTATCTGCTGCAGCAGGGTTTCATCGCGCGCACGCCGCGCGGCCGGGTGCTGACGGCGCAAGCCTTCGGCCATCTCGGGCTGCCGCAACCTGCGCAACCCGCACAATTCCCGCTGTTCAACGGCAGCGACGAGCAGTGACAGGGAAGTGGCCGGACCTTGCCGGGCGGATCGAGGGCGAGACTCATATCCTGCCCATACGCGTCTATTTCGAGGACACGGACTGCGGCGGCGTCGTCTACCACGCCAACTTCGCCAAATTCTGCGAGCGCGGCCGCTCAGACTTCATCAGGCTGCTCGGTGTTAGCCACCAAGGCCTCGCCAATCCTGAGCAAGGCGAACCCGCGATCTTCGTCGTGCGCCGCATCGAGATGGATTACCTCAGGCCCGCACGTATGGACGACGTGCTCGAAGTGGTGACGCGCTGCAGCGAGGTCGGCAACGCAAGCCTCGTCCTCACCCAGGAGGTCCGGCGCGACCAAGAGGTGATCGTGCGCGCAAAAGTCACGGTCGTGCTGGTAGGGAAAAGAGGC
>DATFVO010000224.1:0-4374 GCA_035260265.1 Methyloceanibacter sp. | reverse complement strand
AGGCGGCGGATGCGAGGGGGCAATCATGACGCAGAAATCGAAACCGACCACAGCGCATGACCGGGTGATGCCCACCGTGTCGTTGTCGGAGCTGTGCTCAGAAGCCGCCGACCATGTCGCCAAAGCGCGGCTGTCGCTGTTCGATGACGACGCCGACGCCGATCGCGCGCTGCTCCATCTCGACGAGGCCATCTTCTGCTTAAAGCGCCTCTTTGCCTATGGCACGCGCGCAGCCTAGCTCTCGGTCCAGAACGTAGGCTCTGCCCGTGACAACCTGCCGCCAATTCTGAGCGGCGCGATGGCGCGCGCTAAGCCGGTCGCGTCGTTAATGTCGATGGCGACTCCGCACAGCGTCGCTTCGCCGAGCGCAGGGGCAAAACGGCCGCCTGGAATCTTCGTGAGAAAGCGCGTGAGCGGCTCCTCCTTGTCCATGCCCAGCACCGAGTTGAAGTCCCCGCACATGCCGACATCGCTGATGTAGGCGGTGCCGCGCGGCAGGATCTGTTCGTCGGCCGTTGGCACGTGGGTGTGCGTCCCGATCACCGCGCTTGCCCGTCCATCGACGAAGAAGCCCATCGCCTCTTTTTCCGACGTCGCCTCGGCATGGAAGTCGACGAGGATCGCGTCGGCGCTGCTCTTGAGCCCGCAAGCTTCGAGCTCCTTCTCCACTGCGCGGAATGGGTCGTCGAGATCGGCCATGAATACGCGCCCCATGGCGTTGATCACCAGCACCTCGGCGCCGTTCCTCGCCTTGAACAGGCCTACGCCTTTGCCGGGGGTGCCTTGCGGGTAGTTGATGGGTCTGAGCAGGCGGTCGTAGCGCTCGATGAAGACAATCGTTTCGCGTTGGTCGAACACGTGGTTTCCGGACGTCACCACATCGGCTCCGGCGTCGAGCAGCTCAACCAAGATCGCCTCGGTGATACCGAAGCCGCCGGCGGCGTTCTCGCCGTTCACCACCACGAAATCGAGGCGATAGCGCTCGCGCAAGGAGGGCAGCGCCTCGATGACGGCGCTGCGCCCTGATCGGCCGACCACATCGCCGAGAAACAAAACCCGCATGAATGCCGCCGATCCATCTCGAGCGCCGCTTCTTAAGCAGCGTCAATACTCAATTGCGGGGCGTATCGCCAGTTTCGTGGAGGGCGGAAGGAGAGAAGGAGGCGAAGCCGCGATGGCCGTTGGAGCGAAGATCCCGGGTGTCCCTACATAAGTAGGTGGGCGCCGAATGTCGGAGACCACGGTCCCCATCAGGGTCAGCTCCCATAGGATCTTATAGGGCCCTGGGAATATGTGCTCCTAACGCACCTCGCAGCCCGCCAACTCGCAATATAGCGAAGGAAACCGGTTAAGGCGATTACGCGCGTCCCCCGAAGCGGAAATTCAAATCATGCAACCGAGCTAAGACCGCTTCGCTGGTAGTGCGGGGCTTGCGGCGTGAACGCCGAATCGTTCGTTCAGCAATTCGAGTCGCTGAGCGACGGAGCTCACGCGCCCGGCGAGGTCCGACTGGAGCGCTCTCGCCGACTCGTCGGCCACCGATTTGTCGCGGCGAGCCTCAGCCATTGCTATCTTCATCTGGGCCATCTGACGCCGAAGCTCCCACAATTCGTCGAGCACGACGAGGGAGGCCATTAGGATCAGCCTGTCGTCGCCGACCTGCCCGAATTTCCTTTTCATGTCTTCGACATGAGTGCCGAGATATTCGGCAAGCTCGATGAGGTGGGCTTCCTCGCCTTCCCCGCATTCGAGCCGGTAGGTGCGGCCGTTCAGCGTGACACTGATTTGACCCATGGGACTTGCCCCCAAAATCTAGCCCGGCACTGCCGGCATCATCTCTTTCAGCGTCCCCATCACGGTTTCAAGCCGCTCGGAGACCTCATCGTTCGCATCCATCAGCCGCCGTACTCGGCTTTTTTCGGCATCGAGCTCGACGAAAAGGCGGTCGCGCTCCTCGGTCAGGAAGCGCACCTGCTCCTTGAGCGTGGCAATTGAAACGCCACCCTCGCCTTCGGCAAACACGGTGCTGAGAAAGCTTTCTAGCTCATCGACAGCGGCATCGAGTCGCTCGGTAGCCTGCTGCAAAGCATCAGGTTGACTCATCGCGCTGCACCTCCCCGCTTAGGCGCCGCCGCTTGACGCCACCAGGTGACAGAGTGCCTGGATAGCGGTTCCATTCACAATGTGGTGACGATTCGCCCAGTGTTCAACAACGATGAATTGCTCTTATTTGTTCCAGCCTTGCGCGACTGACAGCGCCGCGAGCCATATGATTTGAGGGCAGGGGCTGTTACCGAGTAGATGTGGAAGAACGCGGCGGAGTCCTCGACAATGGCTGAAGTCAAGCCTCGATGCCGGCTCTACTTGCAGTTTCCCGCGCAGCCTTCGGCAAAGCTTGACGCTCAGCTCGCCGAGGCGCTCGCGAGCGCAGACACGGCTTGCGTTTTGCTTTCCCGTGACGAGGCGAAAGTCGATGAAAGCGAGGTCGGCAGGCTGATCGACCTGGTCCAATGTCATCGAGTTGCCTGTCTTATCGAGGACGACGCCGAACTGGCCGAGCGGCTAGGTGCCGATGGCGTGCATCTCGATGTCGCCGATCCCGACACTTACACCAAAACGCGGAGTCTGCTCGGCGCAAGTGCAAGTATGGGCGCCGGTTGCGGCTTGAGCCGTCACGACGCCATGCGCCTCGCGGAGATGGGTGCCGACTACGTGGCCTTCGGTGCGGCCGAGACCAGCATCGATGCCATCGATCAGGTCGCCGATCTCATCGCTTGGTGGGCCGAGATTTTCGTCGTTCCGTGCGTCGCTTGGAATATCGATCGCATCGGTGACGCGGAAAGGCTCGCGAGCCTCGGCGCCGACTTCGTCGCGCCTTCGACGCACATTTGGAAGGATGCCAGCGCGCCACGCGTGATCACGGAAATGGCAAGCGCAATCAGCCACGTGCGGAGGGCTGCGTGAGCCCTTTCCGGGTGACTGCCACGCTCCTTGCTGCGGCGTTGATGCTGCCTCATGGCCTAGGCGGAGCATTCGCAGCCGAGAGCGCGTCTTACACCGCCTACTTCCAGGGCAAGTACCTGACCGCACTCAAACTTGCCGAAGCCGAGGCGGCGCAAGGGTCTAAAGAGGCTTACACGTTGATGGGCGAGATCTATTCCGAGGGTCTCGGGGTGGCGATCGATCTCAATAAGGCTGCCGATGCCTATGCCAAGGCCGCGGACCTTGGTGACCCCAACGCCCAGTTCTCGCTCGGAACCATGGTTGCCGGAGGCCGCGGCATGAAGAAGAACCCGCGCCTCGCCGCCGACCTGTTCGAGAAAGCGGCGCAAAGCGGGCACGCTTCGGCGCAGTACAACCTCGCTCTCGTCTATCTCAGCGGCAATGGGCGGCCGGTGAGTGAGGAGAAGGCGGCCGAATGGATGCAGAAGGCGGCCGAGCAGGGCCACTCGAACGCCGAATACGACCTTGGCGCCTTCTACCAATTCGGCAGGGGCGTGCCGATCGACAAGACGAAGGCGGCCGAATGGACGGGCAAGGCCGCCGAAGCAGGCCTTTCCGACGCACAGGTCGACTATGGGGTGATGCTCTTCAAGGGCGAGGGCGTCACCGTCGACGAGGCCAAGGCCGCTAAGCTGTTTCGCCTTGCCGCCGAGCAAGGCAACCCCGTCGCCCAAAACCGGCTCGCCCGGCTCTATGCCAACGGCGTGGTGGTGAAGGCCGACTCGGTGCAGGCCGCCAAATGGCACCTGTTGGCGCGCGAAGCAGGGGTGAGCGATTTCTCGCTCGACATTGTGCTTGCCAAGCTCACCAAGGAGCAGCGCGAGCAGGCCGAGCAGGCGGCTGAGGATTGGCGGAACGGCCGTCTCGGCAAGGACTAGGCTTCTCCACCTTCTGCGGCTGGGGCGCTCTTGACAGGGCAAAGCCCGCGCGTCTAAAGGCGACCGAGCTTCTCCACCAAGGTCGTCCATGAAAATCAGTGGCAATGAAATTCGCCCCGGCAACGTGATCCAGCACAAAGGCGCGCTGTGGGTTGCAGTCAAGACACAGCACGTCAAGCCCGGCAAAGGTCCGGCCTATGCCCAGGTCGAGCTCAAAAACGCCATTGACGGCACCAAGCTAAACGAGCGCTTCCGCTCCTCGGAAACGGTCGAGCGGGTACGGCTCGAGCAGAAGGACTATCAGTTCCTTTATGCCGATGGCGACATGCTGACCTTCATGGACATGGACACGTACGACCAGATGGCGCTTCCGCGCGATTTCCTCGAGGAGCGCGCCGCCTTTTTGCAGGACGGCATGAAGGTCACGGTCGAAAGCCACGAGGGGAAGCCGATCGGCATTACCCTGCCGGACCAGGTCACGCTCGAAGTGGTC
>DATFVO010000223.1:0-3250 GCA_035260265.1 Methyloceanibacter sp. | reverse complement strand
GGCGCCCAAGTGATTATTGTGAAACTGCGCTTGGCGACGAACATGAGTGGATCGGGGAAAGCTGTCCCGGACTGGCACTTGCTCCGTAAGCTGACCCCAGCTGTTAGTCGGGACACGAAACATTACTTTCCAAGTAGATTTTCGGTTCGATCCCGCAATCTCTTGATCAAGGTATCGGCACCGCCTGCCGCAATGACGGACGCGAATTCGTCGCGTCGCATGGCGAGATCGCTGATGGTCCCGTTGAGATAGATGTCGACCACCCGCTCGCCGCGGACTAGGTAATTTATGTTGACGGTGCGACCGCCAGGCTGCAGCAGCTTCGTTTTGACGATCTCGCCCCCGCCACGCGATTCTGGCGTGGTCTGCGGATCGACGACGAAGCTTTCGCCGGAATAATCCTTAATTTGGCTTGCATATTCGGCAACGATGAAACGGGCGAAGGCGTCCCGCACCGCCGCCTGTTGTTCTGCAGAGAAACTCTTCCAGGCTGGACCCACGGCCAGACGCGTCATGGTCGGGATGTCGAACACCGCGGCAAAGACAGGCGCAAAGCGTTTGTCCCGCTCGCGTACGCTCAGTCGCGCAGCCTGCTGGATCGTCGGCATCAGTTGCTGATAGTAGCTTTCGATTTTTGCGACGGCGGTACTCGGCGTCTGGGCTCGCAATGGCACGACGCTGAGCAACGCAATCGCCACCGCTGCCATAAGCGAGACCGGTGCGCCGCTCAGGCCGAGCTTGAAACCCTTTGCTTGAACTATGTCCGCTCGTGCGGTGAGGTTTTTGCCGTGATGAGCTGCATTTAACATTTTTTATCCGCAATCGGCCGCAGATCGTTTTGCAAACAGCGGATTTAGAGATTGGGCGGGATTACGGCAACGTGATGACGAGCGGCGACAAAAGTTGGCCTTCAATTGCGGTCATGCTCGCAAGTGAGTGGCAGGGGGCCCGCGCAGCGTCAAATGAAAGAGTTGCAAGGCGTTTTCCATCGAGTCGTGAGCCGCGTATCGGCCCTCCCTTTGCCTGCGCCAGCAGATCGCGCCGGCGGAATTCCGATGCAAGCACGCAACGTGACCGTAGCCGTAATCACGCGGCTGGTGCAGCTGTCGAGTCGCTACGCGTGGCCGACGATCCTGAGCTTCCTGCTCCTGGCAGTCGTCTCGGCGACCTATTTCACGCGGCATTTCGCTATTGTCACCGACAGCAAGGAGCTCCTGTCCAGCTCGCTACCATGGCGCCAACAGGAGAGGATGCTCCATGATGCCTTTCCGCAACGGATCGACCAGATCATCGCGGTCATCGATGCGCGCACGGCGGAGGCCGCCGATGATGCCGCCGATGCGCTCGTTCATGGGCTTGCGTCTCGCTCGGACGTGATCCGCAGCGTCAGCCGTCCCGATGGCGGCGAGTTCTTCGAGCGGGACGGCATCCTCTTGCTCGGTCGAGACGAGGTGGAGAGCAGCACCGCCGACCTGATCTCGGCCCAGCCTTTCCTCGGAACGCTGGCCGCCGATCCGACGCTACGCGGTGTGTTTCGTACGCTGTCTCAGTCGCTCGAGGGTGTGCGCCTGGGGAAAGCAAAGCTGGAAGACCTCAAGCCAGCGCTCGCCGCGCTCGCGGATGCATTCGAACGCCTAGCGGAAGGAAAGAGCCCTGCCTTCTCCTGGCGTGAACTGATCGCCGGCCGGCCGCCGAAGCCCTCGGAGCTTCGGCGCTTCGTGAACATCGAGCCGGTCCTCAACTTCGGTGATCTGCAGCCCGGGGGCAAAGCAACGGCAGTGATACGCGAAGTAGCGTCCACGCTCGCCCTCACGCCCGAGCAAGGCGTGAAGGTACGTCTCACCGGACCGGCCGTCCTTTCCGACGAGGAGTTCGCCACGGTCGCCGACGGCGCGGTCCTCAATGGCTGCATGACGTTGCTTCTTGTCGGCTTCGTGTTGTGGCTGGCGTTGAGGAAGGCACGCATCATCTTCGCTGTCCTTGTGTCTCTCGTCTTCGGACTGCTCTACACAGCCGCTATCGGCCTGTGGATGGTGGGAGCGCTGAATCTCATCTCGGTCGCGTTCGCTGTTCTCTTCGTTGGCCTCGGCGTTGATTTCGGCATCCAGTTCTGCGTCCGCTATCGATCCGAGCGGCACGGGTCCGGTGATCTCCATCAGGCACTTCCGGCGACGGCACGCGAGATGACGGCGCCGCTCCTGCTCGCAGCCGCTTCGATCGCGACCGCGTTCTTCTCGTTCTTGCCGACCGCGTATCGGGGTCTTTCCGAGCTTGGCCTGATCGCCGGAATCGGCATCCTCATCGCGCTGGCAACGACATTAACCCTGCTTCCGGCCTTGCTCACGGTGCTCAAACCACCACCCGAGCAGAAGCCGATCGGCTTTGCCGCGCTGGCGTCGCTAGATCGCTTTCTGGAGAAGCGGCGCAACTGGATCGTGGGAACGACGCTGGCCGCTACTATTCTTGGTTTGCCGCTGCTCGCGGGTTTGCGCTTCGACTTCAATCCGCTCAACCTGCGGGCACAGGATGCTGAATCGGTCGTGACATTGCTCGACTTGATGAAAGGTCCCGACACGAGCCCGAACACGATCGATGTGCTCAAAAGCGATCTCGCCCAGGCCTCGGCCACCGCCGAAGAGCTGCGCCAGTTGCCCGAGGTTGGCCGGGTGCTGACGCTGCAAAGCTTCGTTCCCGAAGATCAAGACGCCAAGCTCGCTTTGATCGAGGACGCGAGCTTTTTTCTGCAAAATACCCTGAGCCCTGACCAGGTCGATGCCGACCCAACGCCGGCGGAGACCCAGGCAGTGATCGCCAAACTGGTCCTCGAGCTCTCCGACGTGGGCCGCGACCTCGACAGCCCCGCCGCAGCGCGCCGCCTTGCAAGCGTTGAGCTCAACGACGTGGCCCGTGACGTCGATAGCCCTGCCGCAGCGCAGGCGCGCCGCCTCGCAAGCGCGCTGGCGCCCTTGATGAACGCACCGCCGGCCGCCCTGGACGAAGCCCAACACGCCCTGATCGCGCCGTTAAGGACTACGCTGCGCCAAGCGAGACGTCTTCTCGGCGCCGAACGGATGAGCATCGAAACGCTTCCACCCGAGCTGAGGAAGAACTGGATGTCCACTGACGGCCGAGTCCGGGTCGAGGTGGTGCCGAAAGGCGATGGCAACGACAATGCGGTCTTGGGTCGCTTCGTTACGGCCGTTCGCAGTGTCGCACCGGAGGCCGCCGGCACGCCTGTTTTCATGATTGA
>DATFVO010000222.1:0-8523 GCA_035260265.1 Methyloceanibacter sp. | reverse complement strand
CTTCCGCTCTTGTCCCCGAGTGCCTACTCCCACTCGATGGTGCCGGGCGGCTTTGAGGTGATGTCGTAGACCACGCGGTTGATGCCGCGCACCTCGTTGATGATGCGCCGTGCAGCGTGTCCAAGAAAATCGTGGGAGAAGTCGTAATAGTCCGCCGTCATGCCGTCGGTCGAGGTGACGGCGCGGAGCGCGCAAGCATAGTCGTAGGTGCGCGCATCACCCATCACGCCCACGGTGCGCACGGGAAGCAACACGGCGAAGGCCTGCCAGATCTTGTCGTAGAGGCCAGCCTTCCTGATCTCGTCGAGGTAGACGGCGTCGGCCTTGCGCAGGATGGCGAGCTTCTCCTCGGTCACCTCGCCCGGCACGCGGATGGCAAGACCGGGTCCGGGGAACGGGTGGCGGTTGACGAAGGCGGGAGGAAGGCCGAGCTCGCGGCCGAGCGCGCGCACCTCGTCCTTGAACAATTCGCGCAACGGCTCGATCAGCCTGAGCTTCATGCGCTCGGGCAACCCGCCGACATTGTGATGCGACTTGATGGTGGCGGACGGGCCGCCCAGGGCCGACAGGCTCTCGATCACGTCAGGATAAAGCGTGCCCTGCGCCAAAAAGTCGACATGGCCGATCTTCTCGGCCTCGGCCTCGAACACGTCGACGAACAGCTTGCCGATCATCTTGCGCTTCACCTCGGGGTCAGTGACGCCGTGCAGCGCATCGAGGAACTTCGCCGAGGCATCGACCGCGATGAGCGGGGTGTTGTAGTGGCCGCGGAAGAGATCGACGACCTCCTTCGCCTCGCCTTCGCGCAGCAGGCCGTGATCGACAAAGATGCAGGTGAGCTGGTTGCCGATTGCCTCATGGATGAGGAGCGCCGCGACGGCGGAGTCGACGCCGCCGGAGAGCCCGCAAATGACGTGGCCCTCGCCAACCTGCTCGCGGATGCGCGCGACCTCGCTGTCGCGAAAATGCGCCATGGTCCAGTCGCCAGGGCAGCCGGCGATCCTGTGCACAAAATTGGCGAGAAGCTGCGCGCCCTTCGGCGTGTGCACCACCTCGGGATGGAACTGGAGGCCGTAGAGCCTCCGCGAATCGTCGGCGATGGCCGCAAATGGCGCTCCGGTCGAGATACCGACCGCGCGGAAGCCGGGCGGGAGCCGCGTCACGCGGTCCCCATGGCTCATCCACACCTTCGCCAGCTCGCCCTCCTTGAACACGCCCTCGAACAGCGGCGTCTCGTCGATGATCTGTAGCTCGGCGCGGCCGAATTCGCGGTCATGCCCACCTTCGACCTGGCCGCCGAGCGCGGCCACCATGGCCTGCTCGCCATAACAGATGCCTAGCACTGGAACGCCCGAGGTGAACAGCGCCTGAGGCGCTTGCGGCGTGCCGGTCTCGTGCACGCTGGCTGGCCCACCCGAAAGGATAACGGCGCGCGGCCGCTGCGCCGCGATCGCGGCCTCGGCCTTGTCGTAGGGAACGATCTCGGAATAGACGCCGGCCTCGCGCACACGCCGTGCGATAAGCTGGGTCACCTGGCTGCCGAAATCGACGATGAGGACGCGGATCTGCTCTGGCTCGCGCGTTGCTGCGCCCTCTTGCGCGGGGCTCGGTGGTGGCGGAGGGGGCGCCGGGTCTGCCGTTTCGTTCATCATGGCCGGTGGTTATAGCAGCGTCTTGGAGTCGGCAATGACCTCAAATTGGCTTATGCAGAGCTTGGACGATCATCGAGGCGAGCGGATGGCCGGAGGGGAGTGGGACGATCTTGAGGCGCGGATCAGCCGCTCAATCGACGCCTACCACGAGGCGGCACTCGTCTATGCGGCGGTGAAGCTCGGGCTCCCCGACAGGTTGGCATTAGAGGTTGCGACGGCATCGGAGCTTGCCAAGACGTTTGGGTTGTCGGCCCCGTATCTCGCCCGCTTCCTGGGCGGACTTTGCAGCATCGGGATCTGCGAAGAACTGCCGGACGGTGCCTTCGCGCTGACGCGAGGAGGCCGGGCCCTCTGCTCGGGCGCGCCTTCTCGGCTCGCTGAGAAAGTCCAGATCGTGGTCGGGCAATACTGGTGGCCTTGGGCCAATTTCCAGTCGAACCTCACGACTGGCAAACCGGCCTTCGAACAATGCTTCGGCATGCGGGTGTCGGATTGGCGCGCGAAGCACGCGGGGCAAGGCGCTCTGTTTGACGCCTTTCTTGCCAAGGAGACGCTCGCACAGGCTGGCCCGATCGTCGACGCACTCGACCTGTCCGGCGCGAAGGTCGTTGCCGATATTGGTGGCGGCTATGGCGGGTTGCTTGCCGCGCTTCTAAAGGCTCACCCGCAGATCGAAGGCATTTTGCTCGACCGCCCGCACATCCTCGCAGCGGCTAAGCCCTTTCTGCAAGCGCAAGAGGTAGTTGAGCGCGTGCGACTAGAGACTGGCGACCTTCTCACCAAGATTCCGGTCGCCGCCAATATCTATCTTCTAAAGGGCGTGTTGCAGCAATGGGACGACGCCGAGACCCGAACCATCCTCGAGAACTGCCGGAAAGCCATGTCTCCATCGGCCAAGCTCATGATCATTGAGCGGCTGATGCCGGAGCGGGCCGACGACGATCCCGCCGCCATTATGCTCGACCTGCACATGATGACTATAACCGGAGGCCGCGCGCGCTCTCTCGCCGAGTTCGAGACGCTGCTCTCTCAGACAAGGCTTAAACAGGCGAAGGCAACATCCACGCTCTTGGGCCTCACCATCATCGAGGCGGTTCCGGCCTGATCTCGCTGACCTGGGGAACGCCGGCAGCAAGCTCCTTCACATAAATTACCTTGCCGTCGCCAGGGCCGTAGAAGTCGGGAAGGCGAGCTTCCTCGACAAAGCCCATCCGCTGATAGAACCCGCGCGTCGCCGCGTAGCGGTCGGACGAGGAGGTGTCAACATAGATGTGCTTGGCACCGGCCTTGCGCATGGCGGCCTCGGCGCGGGCATAGACATGGGTGCCGAGGCCCCTGCCCTGCTCCTCGGATGCCACGACAATCCAGTAAAGATCGAAAGAGCCTTGCGTGCCCTCGATCAACCCATAGCAGGCGTAGGCCACGAGCCGCGGGCCGCGTTCGGCGAGCACGAAGTGGTAGCCCGAGCGTATGCCTTTGGCAAGGCGCTCGGTCACGAGTTCTGCCGCGATATCGACCTCGGCGCTGGAGAACATGCCGGTGCTTGCTACGAGCGAGCGCACGCGGCCGACGTCGTGCGGCATCACCGCGCTCCGCCAATCGAGCCCGTTGCGGTGACCACCGCGCGCCGCGCCCGCAGCGCTGCGATTTAGCGCCGGCGCCACCTGCCGCATCGCGGACCGCCCGGTGACGAGGCCGCTGAAGAAGCTCCGCACATTGGCGCCAAGCGTGCGCACGCGATAACCGCCCTCCTGCACCACGAGCGTGGGGTAGCCCTGCTCGCCGATCATGCGTCCGAGCTGCTCGAAATCCTTGGCTCGGTTTGGCCAAGTGCCGGTCGGATCGCCTCGCGCCGTGTCGAAGCCGGCGCACACCACGAGGAAAGACGGTGCAAACCGCCTGATGCGGCGCAATCCCTCTGCCACGGCGTTTCGGTGCTGCTCGGGCGTGATGTGCTCCGGCAGCGGAATGTTGAGGTTGAAACCAGCGCCTTCGCCAATGCCGGCCTCGTCGCGGAAACCCGAGAAATAGGGATAGGCGAAGCTCGGATGGCCATGGATCGACACGGTCAGTACGTCGGCACGATTATAGAAGATCTCCTGCTGGCCGTTGCCGTGGTGATAGTCGATGTCGAGGATCGCGACCTTGCCGTAGCGCGACAGCAGGTTCGCGGCGATGGCGCCGTTGTTGAAATAGCAGAAGCCGCCGAAGGTGCGTGTCTCGGCATGATGGCCCGGAGGTCGCACTAACGCATAAGCGAGGTCGGTGCCCTCGAGCACCTTCTCTGCCGCGGTGAGCGCGCAGTCCACGGCAGAACGGGCGGCAAGATAGGCGTTCTGATTGAGCGGCGTGAAAGTATCGATGCAGTAATAGCCGGCGAGCACGGTCTCATCCTTAGGCGGGCGAGCCGGGTTCCGCGTGGGAAACACATAGGGGTAGATCGATTTCTTAGGGCCGGCCATCAGGCTCGCCTTGCGGATGTAATCGACGAGCCGCCCGTCATGCACGACGCGGATGTGCCGGTCCGAGTAGCGCGTGGCCCCAACTCTCTCGAACAGGCCAGAGGCATTCAGCTCCGACAGGATGGAGCGGATGCGCACCGGAGCCTCGACATAGCCGCGCTCCTGCACGTGATGGATGGTGTGCTCGTCATTGAGCACGAGCGCGATGCGCGGTTCGCTCGTCGCCTGCGCCACGCCCTTCTGTGCGGCCCTTGCCCGCGTGTAGCGCGGCTCGCGCAATTTGATCGGGTCGTCCTTGATCGAGTCGACTACATTCTGCACGTAGTCGCCGGAAAGCCCGTATTTTCGCTCGAGGATCGCGCGCACCACCTTTCGCACCTTGTCGCGGCTTGGCAGGTCGTTCGAGCCGAGCGGATCGAGCACAAGATAAGGCGGATCGGTGACGCCCGGCGTCACCGGCGTCTCGTAGGCGGTGTTGATGATCGGCCGCGCGCCGTAGCGCTCGTAGAATTTGAGCCGCGCCGCGTTGCGGGCGCGGATCTCTGGGTTGGGGCTCAGCGCCGGGTCGTCAGGCAGAGATTCGAAATAAAGCTGCGTGCCAAGCGCGCGAGCCTCCTCGCGCACCCGCTCGTAGAGAGTGGCGCCGATGCCGTAGCCGGTGCGCCCTGGCGCTGCCGAAATGATTTCGAGATAGGAGAAGCCGATGTCGGGCGCGTGCAGCAGGAGCGCCACGCCGAGCGTCTGGTCGCGCGCGTTCTCGGCCACGAACAGCCGCGACACGAAGCGGTGCTTGAGAGGATTGGCGAGCTGCTCCGGCAGCTTGTCGATGTCGTAGGCGGGCATCGCCGGGAACTGCTCGCGCATGATCTTCTGCGCCGCCTCGATGGCCGAGCGGTTGGCCGCCGTCGTGGCGTCGGCCACTTTGCGGATGCGAAGCATGGCCTAGATGCGAAGCACGTCAGGCCGTGGCGCGCAAGGCTCCAAGCGAGGACTCGACGATACGGCCGACCATGGCGTCATAGGAGAGTCCAGTCTCCGTGGCCGAAGCGGCGAAGCCAGCGTCAGGGCTGAGGCACGGATTCATGTTGACCTCAAGGATGAAGGGGCGGCTTTGCGCGTCGACGCGGAAGTCTACGCGGGCATAGCCGGAGAGATCGAACAAGCTCCAGCAGGACAGCGCAAGCTGCTTCAGGAGCGCAGCAAGCTCCGGCTCGTCACGCTCAAGTCCGAAGCGACGGGGCGTGCCGATATAGCACTCACTATCAGGCGCCCACTTGGCATCGTAACCCACGATCTTGGGAGCGGCCGCGGCAAGCCCCTCGAAGACAATCTCGGCGATGGGTAGCACGTCGACGCCCGATGGCCCTTCGAGCAGAGAAAGGTTGAACTCGCGCCCCTCGATGAAGCTCTCGGCAAAATGCTCAGTGCCCCACTTGGCGTTCCGCGCGGCGATGGCTGCAGCCGCCTCGGTGCCGCGCATCACCGAGCTCTCATCGAGTCCAAGCGAGCCGTGCTCCCACACCGGCTTGAGGATGACACTCGTTCCCGGATCGAGCCCGCTTCCGTCTTCCGACCAGGCGGGCGTGGGACGGCCGTTCTGAACGAGCCTCTTCTTCGTGCTGATTTTGGAGAGCGTGTCGAGCCAGGCGCTCGCACCACATCCCGTAAAGCTAAGCCCGAGCTCATCGAGCCGCGCCGGGACCGAAGGTGCGAGCCTGGCGTCTCCCTTCACGGCATCGACAAGGTTGAACACGGCGAGCGGCCTCAGGGACCGCAGGCGGTCAAGCTCGATCAAGTCGGGCCCAAGCGCGATTATGCGCGTGGCAAAGCCCGCGCGCTTCAGCGCGGAGGCGACAGCCTTGGCGGCAACGATCGTGTCGAGCTCATCGGCGCGGTGTTCGGTCGCCGCGTGGATGACCGGAATGAAGCCCCGGCCGCCAGCCATCAGGCGCTCTTCCGCCGGCGCTCCTCACCGGGCAGGGCAAGACCATAGCGCGAAAGGCCCGCGTCAAGGATGAGCCCGATCAGCGCCACGAAGTCGACGCCGTTCTGCGCGGCAAGGATCGGCAGGTCCGAGTGCCAGGGATTGAGACCGGCAAGAGGATTAGCTTCGAGGAAGTACGGTTCGCCCGACGCGTTCGAACGAAAGTCGATGCGCGCGGCGTCGCGGCATTCAAGCGCGCGATAGGCCTCCAGCGCCCGCGCGGCTGCAAGCCGTGCCTCAGCGTCGTCGGCAGGGGCGTAGATGACAAGGTCTTCGCACAGCTCCTTGTTGTGCAGCGAGTAGACGTTGGCCTCGGCATTCTCCTGCAGCAGGATCTCGCATACGCCAAGGACGAGCGCGCCGTCGCCATTGCCGACGATGCCCACGGTGAACTCGCGGCCGAGGAGGTATCGCTCGACCACGGCCGGCTGCTTGTAACGCTCGATCACACGCGTCGCGGCGGCTTGAAGCTCCGCCGGCGTATGCACGAGCGAAGCCGCCTCGCAGCCTTTGCCGGTACCCTCGGCGAGCGGCTTGACGAAAGCCGGGAAGTCCGTCCAGCCCGCAGCCTCGCGCGCGCTCTTCTCAGCGACCGCGAAGGCGGGCGTCGGCACGCCGGCGTCGCGCACCAGACGCTTGGCAACCGCCTTGTCGAGACAGGCTGCAAGCGTGAGCGGGTCAGAGAACAGGTAAGGCTGATCGAACAGCTCGCAGAGCGCGGGCACCTGCGCCTCGCGCGAGCGGCCCTTCACCCCTTCGGCAATGGAGAACACGAGATCGAAGCGCTCGCCAGCGACAAGCCGAGCGGCAAGGGCTTGTCCGCGACCGACGCGGACCGCCTGGCAGCCGAGCGTCTCGATCGCGCCCGCCAACGCGTCGATGGTGGCCACACTATCGAACTCGGCCACCTCCTCCTCGGAGAAGCCGAGCACGCGATAGTCGTCGCGGAGATCGTAGACGAGGGCGATGCGCATTAGAGTGCGCCCGCGGCCCTGTTGGCGCCAACCGTGCCGCCTGGATCGGTATAGCGGTAGACCTTGCCCTCGAAGTTCTTTAGGATGAGATGGTCCCCTTCGCGGCCGACGACATAGTCGGGAAGCAGCGGAATTTTGCCGCCGCCGCCAGGCGCGTCGACCACGTAGGTCGGCACAGCATAGCCGGTGGTATGGCCGCGTAGGCCCTGCATGATCTCAAGTCCCTTGTCGACGCTCGTGCGGAAATGTGACGAGCCAGAGATCGGGTCGCACTGATAGAGGTAGTATGGCCTGACCCGGCGCATCAGGAGCCCATGGAACAGCGGCTTCAGCATCTCCACCGAATCGTTGATGCCCTTGAGCAGGACCGTTTGGCTTCCGAGCGGAATGCCGGCATCGGCAAGTCGCGTGCAGGCTTCCGTGACCTCCGGCGTCAGCTCGGAGGGGTGGGTGAAGTGGATGCTCATCCATAAGGGATGGTGCTTCTTGAGCACGCGGATGAGAGCGCGCGTCACCCGCATCGGCAGAACCACCGGCACCTTGGTGCCGAGGCGGACGAACTCCACGTGCTTGATCGCCCTGAGCCGGCCTAGCAGATAGTCAATACGCTCGTCTGACAGCGTCAGAGGATCGCCGCCGGAGATCAGCACGTCGCGAACCTCCGGATGGGCAGCGATGTAATTCAGCGCCTCCTCCCATTGCGGGCGACTAAAGGTGTAATCACCACCGGCCTCGCCCACCATGCGCGAGCGGGTGCAGTAGCGGCAATAGGTCGAACAGAAGCCGGTGGCGAGGAACAGCACGCGGTCCGGATAACGATGTACCAGACCCGGCACCACACTATGGCCATCCTCGCCTAGCGGGTCATCGGCCTCGCCGGGCGTCTTGAGATATTCGGTGCCGACCGGAACGTGGGTGCGGCGCAGCGCTTCGAATGGGTCTTCGCGCGCCATCAGGCTCGCGTAGTAGGGCGTGATGCCGAGCGGTAGGGAGCCCTCGTGCCGGATGACCGCGTCGCGCTCGTTGTCGGAGAGCACGAAGATACGCTCGAGCTCGGCAAGCGTGCGCACCCGGGAGCGCGCCTGCCAACGCCAGTCGTTCCACTGGGTAAGCTCGACCTCGGGGAAGTAGCGCTTGCGGAACGCACGCGTCACCGGGCCTGTGGGAAACCGCTCGGCTCGGGCCGCGAACGACACAAGCTGAGGGCCCTGCACGGGCGAGCCCGCGGGCGAGAGAGCTTTGATCTGACGATGTGGTTTGGTGAGAAGTTGAGATGTCGCCTTGGGGCGACTGGGTGGCTCTTCAGCCTCGACTTGCAACAAATCCATGGGAAATGCGTCCCCTCCGTGTGCTTTCCGCGGACCGCCGTGCGCCAACCGCCGATTCTGCTCCCGCCAAAAGCGCGAGTCATTTCAGCGACCTGTTTATTAATTTCAAGTGCTAATGCGGTC
>DATFVO010000221.1:0-10664 GCA_035260265.1 Methyloceanibacter sp. | reverse complement strand
TCTGCGCGGCGGGTCCACACATGGTCATGAGCCATGCCCACGGGTACGTGTTCGACTGTCTTCAGACTGTAAATATCACTCATGCACTCCTCTCCTCATCAAGGATGGCGAGCGCCGCTGCTATCTTGGCCTCGGCTTTCGCAATATTACCTTGAATTTCAGCTTTTTTCTCGGGGTTGTCACCGCACCGACTGAGCTGTGCCTCATGTCCCTGCTTGTTGTCTGCCCAGAACTTCAACTCAATCCGCGCGGCCTCCACCCTGCCGCTGTCGGTGATTTCAATGCGCGGCCCGCCGGAAAAACCCTCCAGGCTCACCACGGTGTCGTTTACTGGACCGAAATGGTAGGCGTGGCCGCAGACGCGACCGGAGCGGCGACCGCGAGCGCGATCGCTCGTCCACCCCGTCACCACCCCTGCCCGCCTAGGCCTTTCCGAGAGGCTCTAGCAGGTCGATCCTGCCGATCCGCCCATTCCCGGGAGGACGTTAGCGAGTTAACCTTTACCGGGCAAGTGTGGAAGGTCGTTTTTGAGGATTCCCAAGGGTCCTGTGGCCCAATGGGCACGCGTTTCTCGTGCTATGGTTAACCAATGGGAGAGGCCGATTCCCAACAGGAAAAACTACTTGATTTCATGGGTCGGCCCGAGGCCTATAACCCGCCCCCTGCAACCGTAGAGCGCATCGACACCCACGCCTCTAGCGTATTCCTCGCCGGGCCGTTTGCCTACAAAGTGAAGCGGGCGGTGAAATACCGGTTTCTGGACTTTTCCACGCTGGAGAAGCGGCGCCTGGCCTGCCTCAACGAGCTCCGTGTCAACACGCGCACCGCTCCTCAGCTCTACCTTGAAGTTCTGCCGGTAACTGCCGGCGAAAACGGCGCGTTCCAGATTGGTGGCAGGCGAGAGAAGGTTGAATGGGTGCTGCTCATGCGCCGCTTCAAGCAGGACAAGCTTTATGACCGTATGGCTGAGGAGGGCGGGCTTTCGTTGGATTCCATGGGGCCGCTCGCAGAGGCCATCGCCAGATTCCACGACTCAGCTGACCGGCTGCTGAACGCCGAGCAAAGCGTCGCGCCTCTTAACGGCATTTTGCGCGACAACGACGAGGCGTTTGCGGCAAACCTTGATGTCATTCCCAAAGATGCGGCGCTTGAGCTCCCGCGCTTGAGCCGCGAGAGGATTGCCGCGCTTACCCCTTTGCTGCGGTCGAGGGGGCTTGGCGGCTATGTCCGGCACTGCCACGGCGATCTCCATTTGCGAAATATCGTAGAGATCGACGGCAAACCCGTTCTGTTCGACGCCATCGAGTTCGACGACTCGCTAGCGACCATCGACGTTCTCTACGATCTCGCCTTTTTGCTGATGGATCTCGGCAAGCGAGACCTCACAGCGCACGCCAACGCCGTGCTCAACGCCTATCTCGATCGTGAGGGAAGCACGGCCAATCTCATTGGACTTGCGGCGCTGCCGCTGTTTCTTGCGACGCGGGCGGCGATCAGAGCCAAGGTCGAGTTGCTGCGGGCGAAGACGGGAGCGACGGAGACAGCCGCAGCAACGCGCAAGGAGGCGCGGAGCTATTTCGACCTCGCCTGCTCCTTCTTTCCGCCGATCCTTCAGCATCTCATCGGCATCGGCGGATTATCGGGCTCTGGCAAATCGGCGATTAGCCGCGCGATTGCGCCGTATATCGGCCCATTTCCTGGCGCGGTTCATATCAGGAGCGACGTCGAACGAAAGCGCCTCTTTGGGATCGCTCCGACCGAGAAACTGCCCGAAATCGCCTACGCGCCGGAAGTCTCCGACGAGGTCTATGCCATATGTCGCAAGCGCGCCCTCATGGCCCTCGCAGGGGGTCAGGCGGTGATCGTCGATGCCGTGCATGCGAGACAGGAGGAGCGCGAGGCACTTTCCACCCTCGCCGCCAAGGCAGGGGTTCCCTTCACCGGCCTTTGGCTCGAAGCACCGCCGGAGGTGATGCGGAAGAGGGTGGCTGCCCGCACACGCGACGTATCCGATGCCACGCCGCAGGTCGTCGACGCGCAACTCAGCTACGAGATCGGCGGCCAGAATTTCGAGGTAATCGACACTTCATTGCCGTTCGAGCAAGTGGTTGCCGCCTGCCTCGACACGATCGGAGGGAGGAGCAAGGCCCGCCCTTAGATTCATGGTTTCCTAACCGTGGCCAGCCGAAAGTCGGGCCTTCGCCGGCTTCGTAAACCGCGCTCTCCGCGCGGACTTGCCGGTGCATCTGGTCAGCCGTAGCGGGGGTCGGGTCGTGAGTGGGGTGGGTCAGCTCGAGCGCGCAAGTGCTGCGGGCGGGCTTGGGGGTCTTGCGAGACTTTCCGCGCCCATCCGGTTCGCGGTATCACTTCTCGTCATTGCGAGCCTCGCCTTAGGAGTCGCGTCATGCGGCGGCAATGGCGAACGTCTCGGCGAGCGCGTGATCCCGCTTGGGCAGCCGGTGCCGAAGGGTGGCGGCGTCTACCACGTGGGCGATCCGTATCAAGTCGCGAGCGTCTGGTACACGCCGCGCGAAGACCCGGGTTACGATAGGGTCGGCAGGGCATCGTGGTACGGCGAATTGTTCCATGGCCGCCGCACCGCAAACGGCGAAATCTACGATATGGACCGGCTTTCGGCGGCCCATCCCACGCTGCCTCTGCCGGTCTACGCGCAGGTGACCAACCTCGCCAATGGCCGGACCATCGTGGTGCGCATCAACGACCGCGGCCCTTACGCAAATGATCGGATCATCGATCTTTCGCGCCGCTCGGCCGAGTTGCTCGGCTTCAGGGCAGAGGGCACCACGGATGTGCGCGT
Organism: Methyloceanibacter sp.; assembly: GCA_035260265.1. Lineage (GTDB taxonomy): Bacteria > Pseudomonadota > Alphaproteobacteria > Rhizobiales > Methyloligellaceae > Methyloceanibacter. Next base: position 7,846 of record DATFVO010000221.1, on the reverse strand, counting down.
CAAATATCTTGGCCATGCGCCCTTGAATGGCGACGACAGCTACGAGCAGAGATTTGCAGCGAAACAGGGCTGGGCTCGGACTCAGTTCGCCGCCAATATGGCGGTGAAGAAGGTCAGCGCCGCGCCGATCGCCGTAAGCAGCGCTCCCGAAGCGGACACGCTGCCGGCCGAGAATCCGGAGAACATCAGCCTTCCCTGGAAGGAAACCGCGCCTCCGCCAAGCGCTGCACTAAACGCGCGAGTAGCCGAAACCGATCCAGCCCAGCTTGGCTGGCAGGCGAGCCCGCGCTGGGCACCCCCTCCGTCAGCCGCTCCCGCCGGGCCAGTCCAGCCGGCCGCAAGACCCAAGCCTCAATCCCAGGGCGTCGTCATCCAGGCAGGGTCCTTCAAGACCAAGGAGAACGCCGACAAGGCGAGCGCCCTGCTGGGCTACATCGCGCCGGTTGATGTGGCGCCGGTCGAGATCGGCGGAGAGGTCTATTTTCGCGTCCGGGTTGGGCCTTTTGCCGATGAAGTTGCCGCCGAATCCGCACTCTCGCAGGTGACAAAAGCGGGCTATAAAGGCGCCAAGATCGTCTTGAAGAACTAAGAAGAACCGGGATGTCGACTGCCCTAGCCGGATTGATTTTTGCGCGCGACCGCTCGATATTGGATGAGGTCTGGGTAGGGACCAGCGACCCCAACACAACCCATTCGAGCCGACCGGTCAGTTCCGTGTACGCCTTGCGCCTTGGCAGATGGATCAAGCTCGCAGTGGCAGGCGCTATCCTCGCAGTTGGCGCCGGCTGCCTCACGGGATCCGCCGGTTCGGCTCCAGCCCCGCAAAGCAGTTTCGAGACCAAGGCCAAGCACGCCATCCTCATGGACGCCGACGCCAATCTCGTGCTGTTCGAGAAGGAGGCGGATCAGCTCGTGCCGCCCGCAAGCATGAGCAAGCTGATGACGCTAGCCGTCGTGTTCCGCGAGCTCAAGGCCGGGCATATCAAGCTCGAAGATCAGTTCAAGGTGAGCGAGCATGCCTGGCGAACGGGAGGAGCTCCCTCCGGCTCGTCAGCGATGTTCGCGCCGCTCAACTCCATGGTGAGCGTGTCAGATCTCATTCAGGGCGTCACCGTCCAATCAGGAAACGACGCGGCCATCATTCTGGCTGAAGGCATCGCCGGCACCGAGGATGCCTTCGCCAAGCAGATGAATGACTACGCTAAGGAGATCGGCCTCACCAAGTCGCACTTCGTCAACGCGACAGGCCTGCCGGCCGACGGGCACGTCATGACGGTGCGCGAGCTTGGAATGCTCGCCCGGTTTCTCATCTACACCTATCCTGAGGATTACCACTTCTTCGGAGAGAGAGATTTCACCTTCAACAAGCATACCTTCAACAATCGCAATCCCCTCATTTTCGCTCCCGACCTCGGTGTCGACGGGCTGAAGACCGGCTATATCGAAGAGGCCGGCTATGGGCTTGTGGCAAGCGCCAAGCGTGGCGAACAGCGTCTGATCCTCGTCGTCAACGGTCTGGAGTCCAAGCAGGAGCGCGAAGGGGAGCCGCGCAAGCTGATCGAATGGGGTTTCAAGAGCTTCAAGCCGTTCAGGCTGTTCGACGAAGGCCAGAAGGTGAGCGACGCGCTGGTTTGGGGTGGCACCCAGCATTACGTGCCGCTGATCGGCGACGGCAATATCGATATTATCCTGCCGGTAACCGCGAGCGGCAAGGTGAATGCCTCGATTGTCTACCAGGGCCCAATTAAGGCGCCCATCCGTAAGGGCGATCGTGTGGCGGTGCTCAGGGTCACCTCGGCTGAGTCCTCCGCCACTAACGATATCCCACTCTATGCCGGCGACAACATCGAGCAGAGCAACTTCGCCATGCGCGGGATCGACTCGTTGCTCGTGCTAGCCTTCGGCTGGCTGCTCTAGCCCGCCCTCCCGATGCAACGCGAGGCCGCCGAGACCGGCAGATTCATTACATTTGAAGGCGGGGAAGGGTCGGGCAAGTCGACCCAAGCCGGGATCCTTGCCAATCGGCTCACGCGCGCGGGCCGCAAGGTCCTTGCCACACGGGAGCCGGGCGGCTCGCCGGCTGCCGAGGAAATTCGCGAAGCCTTATTGTCTGGCCGCGTCTGGCAGTTCGGCCCGTTTGCTGAGGCGCTGCTGTTCTCCGTCGCGCGCGCGGATCATATCGAACACGGGATCGCTGAGGCTCTGGTGGAAGGAAAGTGGGTGGTATGCGACCGCTTCCTCGACTCGACTCGAGCCTATCAGGGGGCGACGGCCGGTGTACCAAAGGGCCTGATCAACGCGTTGGAACGGCTCACGGTCGGAAATCTTCTGCCCGATATCACCTTCATTCTCGATATTCCCCCCGAACAGGGACTTGCGCGGGCAGCCGAGCGGAGGAGCGGCAGCACGCCCGATCGCTTCGAGAGCCAGGAGCTGCTGTTGCATAAGCGCGTGCGGCGGGCTTTTCTCGACATCGCCGAGGAGGAGCCTGAGCGCTGCGTGGTGATCGACGCGAGCCAGCCTGAGGCGATGGTGGCCGAAGATGTCTGGGAAGTCGTGCTACAGCGCCTAAGCCCATGAGCATGGTTGCCGAGCGCTCCCGCGCCACCGCAGTGGAGCCCGATCGCCTCGAGGGATTCTCGGCGCCACGCGAAGTCGACCGTCTGTTCGGCCATTACGCCGCGTTGCGGGAGTTCGCCGACGCGCTTGCGAGCGGCCGCATGCATCATGCCTGGCTTATCGTCGGCCCTGAGGGTGTCGGTAAAGCCACGCTTGCTTATCACTTCGCGCGAATGGTGCTGGCGGAACGCGATGCCGCTCACCGCACCGAAGCCATCGACGCCGGTCATCCCGTGTTCCGGAAGGTCGCGGCACTATCGCATCCCAACCTGCTTCTGTTGCGACGCTCCTTCAACGAGAAGACCAAGCGCTATTCGCAATTCATCGGCGTCGACGAGGTGAGGCGGCTGAAGGCGTTTCTCGGCAATACGGCGGGAGAGGAGGGCTGGCGCGTGGTCATTGTCGACCGCGCCGACGATTTGAACCAGAATGCGGCCAACGCCCTTCTAAAAGCACTCGAGGAACCCCCGCCGCATACACTGTTTATTCTGATCTCGGGGGCAGAGGGACGTCTTCCCGTCACCATTCGCTCCCGCGCTCGGGTCCTCCGAGTCACAGCCCTTGGCGAAGAGGATTTGGAGAAGGCTGTGCGGGCTGCGCTTGCGCGCGATGAGCAAGAGGCTGATGCCAAGAGCATCGGGACTGCACTTGCCTTAAGTAATGGGAGTGTGCGCCGCGCGCTTGAGCTCATATCGGACGAAGGTGTCGAGCTGTATGACGAGATTGTCGCATTCTTCGCGGAACTTCCTGAGCTCGATGGCCCGCGCCTGCATCGTTTGGTCGACCAGATCGGAGGCTTTAGCAACACCGAGCAGCTTGAGCTTTTCATTGCGCTCCTTCTTGGCCTGATCGAGCGCCTCATCCGCTTCACGGCGACTGGCGAAGGCGCAACGAGAGAAGAGCAGGCCCTCGCCAAGCGGCTCATTTCACAGGGCAACCTCGCCCAGTGGGCGGAGGCTTGGGAGGCGATCTCGGCGGCTCACGTCGAGGCCTTGGAGTACAACCTAGATCGCAGCCTGTTCGCGATGGAAACGTGGTTCCGGCTCCAGAAACTCGCGCGCGAACATCTTGTTTAGCGAGAGCTGCGACTGCGCTTGCCCCTAGGCGGCGCCAAGGCTATTCCTGCCGCTATGGCAGAGAAGCGGCCCTATTACATCACCACTGCCATCTCTTATCCGAACGACGCGCCCCATATCGGTCATGCCTATGAGGCCGTTGCCACCGATGCGCTTGCGCGCTTCCGGCGCCTGCAAGACGGTGACGTGTTCTTCCTCACCGGCACCGATGAGCATGGCATTAAGATGCTGCAAACGGCAAAAGCCCAAGGCATCACGCCGGTCGAGCTCGCCGACCGCAACACGCCGAAGTTTCGGGAGATGGTGCACGTGCTCAACTGCTCGAATGACGATTTCATTCGCACGCGCGAGGAGCGCCACGCCCGCGCTTGCCAGGAGCTGTGGCGGCGCATGCAAGCGGCAGGCGACATCTATCTCGACAAATATGCCGGCTGGTACTCAGTGCGCGACGAAGCCTATTACGATGAGAGTGAGCTCAAGGAGGGGGCCGAGGGCCGCAAGCTGTCGCCGCAAGGCACGCCGGTCGATTGGGTCGAAGAGGAGAGCTATTTCTTCAGGCTGTCGGCCTATCAAGACAAGCTGCTCGCCTATTACGATGCGCATCCCGAGTTCATCGGGCCCGAGACGCGTGCCAACGAAGTGAAAAGTTTCGTGCGTGGAGGCCTTCAGGATCTCTCGATCTCGCGCACAACCTTCGACTGGGGCATCCCGGTGCCGGGCGACCCGAAACACATCATGTATGTGTGGGTCGACGCGCTCACCAATTATCTGACCGGCGTCGGCTTCCCCAACGAGAAGTCGGAGAGCTTCAGGAAATATTGGCCCGCAGACGTCCACATCATCGGCAAGGACATTATCCGCTTCCATGCGGTTTACTGGCCTGCCTTCCTGATGTCGGCTGGCATCGCTCCGCCGAAGCGGGTATTTGGGCATGGCTTCCTCTATAACCGCGGGGAGAAGATGTCGAAGTCGGTCGGCAACGTGGTCGATCCCTTCGTGCTGGTAAAGGATTACGGCGTCGATCGGCTCCGCTATTTCCTGTTGCGCGAGGTGCCGTTCGGCCAGGACGGCAATTACAGCCGCGACGGCATCGTGCAGCGCATTAACTCAGACCTCGCCAACGATCTCGGCAATTTGGCCCAACGCTCTCTGTCGATGATTGCCAAGAACTGCGAGGGCAAGGTGCCCAGGCCCGGTCAGCTCACTTCCGCCGATCAGACGATCCTTGCTGCGGCAGACGGCCTCCTTCCGCGCGTCGAGGAGGCGATTGACGACTTCGGCATTCACCGTGCGCTGGAAATCGTGTGGTCAGTGGTCGCTGACGCCAACCGTTATTTCGCGGCAGAGGAGCCCTGGGCGCACAAGAAGACCAACCCTGAGCGTATGGCAACGATTCTGTACGTCACGGCGGAGGTTACGCGCCAGATCGCCATTCTGGTGCAGCCGGCCATGCCTGAAAGCGCGGGCAGCCTGCTCGACCAGCTTGGCGCGCCGAAGGATGCGCGTGATTTCGCGGCGCTTGGCCCGAAGGGCAGACTCGAGCCGGGCACGAAGTTGCCGCCCCCGCAGCCTGTCTTCCCGCGCCACGTTGGGGCCGAAGCGCCCGCCCTGCAATGATCATCGACAGCCATTGCCATCTTGATTTTCCCGAGCTCAAAGGGGAGCTTGATGCGGTGCTCGCGCGCGCCCGTGCGGCGGGCGTCGGACTTATGGTCACGATCTCGACGCGGATCCATCGCTTCGATGAAGTCCTTGCCATCGCCGAAGCTCATGACGATGTGTTCTGCTCGGTCGGAACCCATCCACACAATGCTTCCGAGGAACCGGACGTAACGGTCACGGACCTCGTGAAGTTCACGCGCCACCCCAAAGTCGTGGCCATCGGCGAGGCAGGCCTCGACTATCACTACGACAACAGCCCTAGGATCGATCAGGAGAAGAGCTTTCGTGTCCATATCGCGGCTGCGCGCGAGACCGGGCTCCCCCTCGTGATCCATGCCCGTGAGGCCGACGCCGACATTGCGCGTATCCTTGAAGAAGAATCCGCCAAGGGCGCGTTCCCCTTCGTGCTGCATTGCTTCACCAGCGGTTCCGAGCTTGCCCGGCGTGGGCTGGCCCTTGGCGGCTACGTCTCTTTTTCGGGCATCATCACCTTCAAGAAGTCGTATGAATTACGCGACATTGCTCGCGACGTGCCGCTCGATCGGATTCTGGTCGAGACCGACGCGCCTTACCTTGCGCCAGAGCCCATACGCGGCAAGACCAACGAACCGGCTTTCGTAATCCACACGGCCTCGCGGCTCGCTGCCGTGAAGGACATGAGCGACGCCGGGCTTGCGCGCGCGACCAACGACAATTTCCTCCGCCTGTTCAGCAAAGTGCCGCGCGCGAGCCTGAAGGCGCCAAAAAACGCGGCATGACGCTGAAAGTCACCATTCTTGGCTGCGGCACATCCGGCGGCGTGCCGCGGATCGGCAATATCTGGGGCGCGTGCGATCCCAACAATCCGAAGAACCGGCGGAGACGCTGCTCGCTTCTGGTGCAGCGCAACGACGCCCACGGTGCCACGACCGTGCTCGTGGACAGCTCGCCGGACATTCGCGAGCAACTACTCGATGCGGGCGCGCGCTGGCTCGACGGCGTGCTCTACACCCACGATCATGCCGATCATGTGCACGGCATCGATGATCTCCGCATGGTCGCCTATAACGGCCATCGCCGCGTCGAGGCATTCTACGATGCGACCACTGGGCGGATCCTCCGTCAGCGCTTCGAATATTGCTTCGAGCCGCCGTCCGGCAGCGAATATCCGGCGATCCTCAACGGGCATGAGATCAAGGCCGGGGAGGTGGTGCACATCGAAGGGGCAGGGGGCGTGATCGATGCGCTGCCCTTTCGTCAACGCCATGGCCAAGTCGAGACGCTCGGCTTTCGCTTCGGCAACATCGCCTATTCGCCGGATGTGAGCGACTTCCCCGAGGAGACACTTGAGCATCTTAAAAGCCTCGACGTGTGGATCATCGATGCGCTGCGTTATTCGCCGCATCCGAGCCATTTCTCGGTCGAGGAGGCGCTATCATGGATTGCGCAGGTCAAGCCCAAGCGCGCCGTGCTGACCCACATGCATGTCGATCTCGATTATGCGCGGCTCGCGAGCGAGCTCCCTAACGGCGTCGAGCCAGCCTATGACGGCCTGGTGCTGACTACGGACGGCTGATCGCCTTCCAAGCGTCGACGATTTCCCCGGTTTCCAGCCAATCGGGCATGGCGAGAGGCACGAAGGCCTCAGCCAATGCCTCAGGCGTCCGTAAAGTGCTCTGGTCTTCGCCGGGGTAGGCCTCAGCACGCATGCGGGTGGCAGTCGCGCCAGGGTCGATGATGTTCACCTTAATCGGGCTGTCGGCGGTCTCGTCGGCGTAGGTCTTGGCCAGGATCTCGAGCGCAGCCTTGGTGACAGAGTAGGGGGCCCAATAGGCGCGGGCCGAGCGCGCCACGCCAGATGTAACGAAGATCACGCGGCCCGCGTCTGACCGGCGGAGAAGAGGATCGAGCGTGCGGATTAGCCGCCAGTTGGCGGTGAGATTGATGGCAAGAGCGCGCTCCCAATGCTCGGAGGGTATATGGGTCAGTGGCGTCAGGCGGCCGAGAATGGCGGCGTTACCGACCAGCACGTCGAGCCTGCCGAAGCGCTCGTAGAGCGTGGGTCCGAGCGCATCGATGGCTTTGCCGTCAGCGAGGTCGAGCGGAACGAGCGAGCCCTTGCCGCCGTCCGCCCTGACCTGATCGTCGACCTCTTCCAGCGCCTTGCGCGAGCGCGCGAGCAGCAAAACATGAGCGCCCTCGCGGGCGAAGGCAAGCGCCACGGCGCGGCCGATGCCGCGCGAAGCGCCGGTGATGAGCGCGACACGGTCCTTAAGACGCGCTGAGGTCAACCTACCTCGGCGAGGAAGGAGAGCTGCTTCTGCGCGGGCGGACCTTCGCGGTCTCTAAGCCGCGTCGGATATTCGCCGGTGAAGCAATGGTCGGTGAACTGGGGATGGGCGTTGTCGCGCCAGTCATAGCCCATCGCCTTGTAGATGCCGTCGACGGACAGGAAGGCGAGAGAGTCCGCGCCCATGAAGGCGCGCATCTCCTCAAGGCTACGATGGGCG
>DATFVO010000220.1:0-2982 GCA_035260265.1 Methyloceanibacter sp. | reverse complement strand
CAGTCGCTTCCGATCTTCTCCCACACGACGAGATATTTGCCGGTGACTTCCTGCGGCCGCGGACCCTTGGTCTTAAGGCTGAAAGTCCCGATCTCACGCGCCGCGGAGACGCCCAGTGGCTTGACGTCGAGGGTCGTGAGTTTCGGATCGCTCACTTGCTCGCCCATCCTCTTCCACATTGCCTCGATCGCGGCTCTGCCCTTCACCATGGCGGAACCCGGTGGGAAGGCGGTCGCGTCCTCGGTATAGAGCGACGCGACGCCGGCGAAGTCACCCTTATTGAAGAAATCTATCCATTTCGCGTTCACTGCCTCAATCTCGGCCTTCTGCGCGAACGCTGGCGCGATCAGCGCAGCCATGACGGCGATCACTGGTGCAATTCTGCGCATGATTGATGCTCCCGATTTGACCTGACTATTTGCCCTTTCAGACTTTTCGCGCATTCGTGCCGGCGGTAGCACGCCTACTTAGGGACATTATCGATTACAACCAGAGATTCGAAAAAATCGAGCTTTAGCTCGCCGCCAAAACCTCGGCTATCCTTGCACCAGCGACAGACGCCGCCGCTCTCTAGGATGCGACTTTTGGTTTGACGGCGGCGCTGCCACGGCGCAGATGCTCGACCACGAGCAGAACGATCCCGGCTGCGACCCCGGCGAGATTGACGTAGTAGCCGCCTGCAAACGATTCTGGCGGCAGCACGATCGGCAGCGAGACCACTCCGTATAGCAAACGCGCCGGTATGGTCAGCCGCGTCAATCCGAAACCGACGATTGCCGCCGTGCCCACGAATAATCCGAACAGGATGCGGCAGAAGTTCCACGCAATGAGGTAGCTCGGACCGTCCATGAGCAGGCTCGGCGTGAGCACGAACAGGAACGGCAGGATGAACGTGCTCCAGCCCACGAGGCAGGCGATCCAGCCGGTGGTCCAGCCATCGGTGCGCGCGATATTGGCGGCGGCATAGGCCGCGAACGCGACTGGCGGCGTGATCATCGACAACATGCCGTTGTACATGACGAACATGTGCGCAGCCATTGGTGTGACGCCGAGTTTCACCAGCGCCGGTGCCAACAGCGTGGCGGTGAGGATATAGACGCTCACGGTCGGCAGACCGATTCCCAGCACGAAGGCGAGCACGGCGATCAGCAACAGAAGCAGAAAGACGTTCTCACCTGAGAGCGCGAGCAGCTGCATCGTCATGCTGAACGCGAGGCCGGAGATCGCCAGGATGCCTACCATGACGCCCGCGGCGGCGCCGATCAGCAGGATGTCGAGCGAGATGCGTCCAGTTTCGACGATCGCTTTGCCGAGACCGAGCAGCGTCGGGCGCTTGCCGCGGTAGCCGAAGATCAGAGTGAGCACCATCAGAATGGCGGTCGAGACGATGGCCGCCTTCTCTGGAGTCAGCAGCAAGACTTCGGGGTAGATCAGCGCGAGCACCAGGAAGATGATCGGCACCAGGAAATGCCAGCCCGATTTCACCACCTCGCCGAGCGTCGGAGCATTCGGGTCCTGGACGGAGCCGATCCGGTGCTTGGCGGCCTCCAGATCGACGTGAATGAACAGGCACGCGTAGTAGAGAATCGCCGGTATTGCGGCGGCGACGCAGACCGCGCCGTAGGAGACCTGCAGGAACTCCGCCATGATGAAGGCCGCGGCGCCCATCACCGGCGGCATGAGCTGGCCGCCAGTCGATCCGACCGACTCGATCGCCGCCGCGCGATAGCGGCTGAAGCCCGATCTGATCATGGTCGGAATGGTCACGATGCCGACAGCGAGCACGTTCGATACCGCGCTGCCCGAAATCATGCCGAACAAGGCGGACCCCACCACCGCGATCTTCGCGGAGCCGCCGCGGAAGCGGCCCATGGCGGCCATCGACACGTCGGCGAAGAAATCGGCGCCGCCGGTGCGGGCGAGCACTTGGCCGAGGATGGTGAACGGGATCACCACGAGAACGGCAACCTGCAGGATCGCGCCGATCATGCTGTTGACGTCGAGGCCGAGATAGGCAACGAGCCGCTCGGGCGAGACCCACCGCGTCTGAAAGTCTCCCGGCAGACTCGGGCTGATGTAGATGTAGACTGCCATCGCCAGGATAATGGCGACGAAACCCATGCCCGAAGTGCGGCGGCTTGCTTCCAGCACGAGGAACAAGAGGACCGCGCTGCCGACGATGCCTTCAACCGGCAGCATCGCCAGCTCATAGGTCAGCGGCTCGTAACGCACGAAGATATAGCCGCACAGCAAGAGCGACACGATGGCGCTCGCAAAATCGAATGAGCGTGCGAATGCGCGCCTGCTTGCCAGCAACGTCCAGAGCAATGCCAGTGCCAAGCCGGCCCATAAGAGCCATGGGATGTCGAACGGATTGGGAAAGCGATAGAGGATGTAGGCTAGGATGGTGACGACGGCGATCGCGCCGGCGGGATCGATCGCGCGGTATTCGCGCTGCGTTTCCACGACGAAGGCGAGCGCAAGCGTCAGACCAAGACAAACGGTCAGCAGCTGCTCGGTATAGAACGAAACATTGAAAACTTGTCTGGGTACGTCCAGCACCCAGAGCACGACGCAAGCGACGAGCAGACCCTGCAGCAGATTGGTGAAGAAGACGGTTGCTTTCGATGCGGAGGCGGCGAACTCCTCCGCGCTCGAGAGCAACCGTTCTTCAGATGCGGCCGCTGCAGGCTTGACCGCATCCGCAGCCTCTCGCCTTTCGTTCACGGGAACGCCTTGGCTTCGACGTTCTTGTCCTTGAAGTATTTCAAGGCGCCGGGGTGGAATGGAAAATCGTATCGCCGGTTGAGCCCGGCTGCCGAGAACTCGCGCAGGTTCGGAGCGACGGCGATCATCTCGGCCTTGTTGGCCTCCATCGTCTCGATCACCTTGTACACCACGTCGTCGGGCACCTTGGCGTGGGTGAACAGGATGTTGTCGATGGTGTAGACCTGCATCGGTTTTTCGACGCCGACGAAGATC
>DATFVO010000219.1:0-6961 GCA_035260265.1 Methyloceanibacter sp. | reverse complement strand
TGAAGGTGTTGGTGCGGACGTAGGCGAGCAAGAATTTTACGGCGACGATGGCGACAAGAAACGAGGCGATGAAGCCTGCCGCCAGAACTCCGAACTCCTGCGGCGCGAAGGTGGCGGCATTCTTGTAGAGGTCGTACAGCGCGGCGGCGAGCATGGTCGGCACCGCAAGCAGGAAGGAGAACTCCACGATCGTGCTGCGCGACAGGCCCAAGATAAGGCCGCCAACGATCGTCGCTCCGGCGCGCGACACGCCAGGGATCATCGCGATGGACTGGAACAGGCCGATGAGCGCGGCCTGTTTATAGGAGATCGCGTCGACATCGGCGACGGCGTCATCGGCCTCTTTGTGCAAGAGCTCGAAGACGATGAGCACGACACCGCCAAGGCCAAGGGACCAGAGCACGACGGCGTCGCTGCCGAGCAGATAGGTCTTCACCAAGTGATAGAGGGCAAAGCCGATGACGCCGGTCGGAATGAAGGCGGTGATCACGCGGGCGAGCACGGCGAAGTCGAGAAACTTGCGCCAGTAGAGTAGGACCACCGAGGCGATGGCGCCGAGCTGGATGGCGATCTCGAAGCTCTTCTGGAATTCGGTCTGCTCAAGCCCCAAGAGGCGGCTTGCCAGGATCAAATGCCCGGTCGAAGAAATCGGCAGGAACTCAGTGAAGCCCTCGACCACCCCGAGGATGATAGCTTGCAGCAGCGTCATGGCCGCGTTTCAAGCCTGGACTGAGTGGGCTTGTCGCCGCGACGAAGGGCCACAGGCGGAGTTATCCTCAAGATCGTGCCACGAAGCCCGCGAATCGAGGCGCGGCGAAGTAAACGATCCACGCGACGAGATAAGTTCCGGCGAACACGATGGTCGCCATCAACACTACGGGGAGATTGAGCAGCCAGTCGGCGATCATCGCTTCGACTCCCTCTTGGCTGAGTCCGGCACAGACTCGCGGCTTTGGCCCTGACCCGCAAGCCCTATTGCTTGCGCCGGTAGGGGCGATAGCGCGGTTCCCACATCTTGGCTGAGATCATGGCTGGAAGGGCAGCGTCGTCAAATGGCGCACAAAGCCCGTCGGCACGTGCTTGTTTGGCAACAGCGGCGGCGATCGTCACCGCGAGGAACTGTTGCGGATGGATCATAGACAGTCAGACTGAGGACTTAGGTACTGTGCGGCGGAGCTGGGTCGCCACCAAACGTGGCGCGATGGCGTTGAGCACAAACAGAGCGCGAAAGATCGCTGGCTTGACCACTACACGCTTTCCCCCCTCGACGCCTGAGAAGATCGCCTCGGCTGCCTCATCAGTTGCAAGCGGCCGCGCAATCATCGGATTCATCGCAGGCACACGCTCCCGGCTTCCCGGATTGTGCTCCCAATAGGGGCTCTCGACCACGCCGAGCACTACCAGCGTAACCGAAATGCCGGTGCCTTTCAGGTCGGCGCGAAGCGATTCGGTGAAGCCGAGAAGAGCGTGACGCGCCGCGGTATAGGCGCCGGCGCTTGGCCACACAAGGTAAGACGCTGGAGAAGTCACGCAGGCGATTACTCCGCTCCGGCGCACGAGCATCTTGGGCAGGAAGGCGCGGGTGAGATTGAATGCAGCAAGATAAGGCACCGCGGTCATGGCGAGTGCCTCTTCGGCCGTGGTTTCAGCGACCGGGAGCCAGCGCCCGACACCGGCGTTGTTGATGAGGACGTCAGGCGTGCCTGCCTCACGCTCGACTCGCGCGCTCAGCTCGGCGATGGCGGCAGCATCGGCAAGGTCAATGGCATAGGGCGTCGCGCTTCCACCAGCATTACGAATCGCGTTGGCCACATCGCCGAGGCGTTCTTGGTTGCGGGCGAGCAGCAGCACGCGCGCGCCGCTTGCGCCAAAACGTCGCGCGGTCGCTGCCCCGATCCCGCTTGACGCTCCGGTGACTAGAACCAGGCTTGAGGCCATAGCGCTTTCTATCGCGTTTCGCGGGTCTGATGTGGGCCCGGTTCAAGGCCTCGCCATCTTTTTCCCAGTTTCAAAATGACAGGAGAGTGTTGCACAAGGGCTACAGCGGAGCGCGATCCTCCACGACGTTCAGCAAAGGGACTGCCAAGCACCAGCGGCCGGTATATCCTTGGCTATCTGCGCACCGGGTGAAGGAGGCGTTCCGATGACGTCGTATTGGCGCGGCTCAGCGCTAGCATTGATCGCGGCGGGTTTCTGCTTGGCTCTAGGCGCTCCAGCACAGGCGGGCTGTGTCGGCCTGTCGGGCACCGCCGATGGATTCGACAAAGAGACTGCGGTAAGCCGCGCCCAGCTTGCGCTCGACGAATACGTCAAGCAGTACAAGGCGGAAAAGAAGCTGGGTACCGTAACCCTCAGCGCCATGCGCGCGACGCCGGAGCCCTATTGGCGCCCGAGCGTGAGCGAGAACATGATGTACAAGCCTGACATCGTGACCTCGAAATCCTACACGGTGTGCTGGCAAGGCGTTGTCTCGCCTTATGTGTGCACGTCCGGCGCCAAGGCCTGCTGGTGATTTGAAAGATCCTGCATCGGGCTCCGGGAGCGAGTCTCGGGGCCCGATCCCATGTTCCTCGACAACCGCAACAGCGAGCGTGACCGGCCCCTAATGCGCCGGCACGAGCTCCAGTTTCTCTGGCGTCTTCATGAAGAAAATCAGCGGAATGATGGCGAGCGTGACGAGGCCGATGAACCAGAACAGGTCGTTGAATGCGAGCATCTGCGCCTGCTCGGCGATTTGCAGAGTGACGAGGGGGGCTGCCGTCGGCGAGTAGGGGGTTAGCCCATGCTGGGCGAGATCGGTGGCGAGGTCGCGATTGAAAGGCGTGATGTGCGAGGTGAGCTCGGCCCAGTGGATCTGCGTCTGACGCACGAACAGCCAGCTCACCACGGCAATGCCGGCAGACCCGCCGATGCCGCGCATCAGAGCGTACACGCCTGAGGCCTCGTCATATTGTGCCTTGGGAATGCTGGCGAAGGCGGCGGCGGTGAGCGGCACGAAGAACAGGCCAGTTCCGATTCCTGCCCAGATACCCGGAGTGGCGATGCCCCAGTAATCCACCATCATCGAGAACCGCGCCATGAGCATGGTGCCGAGAGCGGTCAACACGAGTCCTGCAGCCACAAGATAACGCGCGTCGAAGATGCGAATGAGAATGCTACCGGTGATGGCAAGAGTGCACGCGCTGACGAGCGCGCGGGGAATGAACAGCGTTCCGGCGGTCGACGGCGGATAGCCGAGCAGCTTTTGGCTGAACAGCGGCATGAGCGCCATCCAGCCAAACAGGCTGATGCCGTAGGCGGTGATGGCGAGAGTGCCCATCACGAAATTGCGGTCCTTCAGCAGCGACAAGTCGATGATGTTGTCGGGCTTGTTCCAACCCCTAATGAAGAAAACCGCGCTGCCGAACACGGCGATGATAGTGCCCACCAGGATGGCCTTGGAGTTGAACCAATCGCGCATCTGGCCCTGGTCGAGCACGAATTGCAGCGCTCCCACCGCCAGAACGAGCAATCCCATGCCGACCCAATCGGTCTTGATATCCTTGAACGCTCTATGCGGCAGATAGCCGATCGACAGCAGAAGCGCGAACAGACCGAGCGGGACATTGATGTAGAACACGGTTCGCCATGAATAGGTCTCGGTCAGCCAGCCGCCCAGCACCGGCCCGAACACTGGCGCCACCATGATGCCGAGCCCGAAGATGGCGAGCGCCTGGCCGTGCCGCTCGCGCGGGAACACATCGAGCAGGATGGCCTGGCTCAACGGCACGAGCGGCGCGCCGAAAATGCCTTGGGCAAGGCGGAAGAGCACCATGGTCTCAAGATTCCAGGCCATTCCGCACAAAGCCGACGATATGACGAAGCCGGTGATGGCGGTAAGGAGGAGGCGCTTCCGCCCGAGCCAGGTCGAGAGATAGCCGGTAAGCGGCATCACCACCGCGGCCGAGACGATGTACGAGGTGAGCACCCAGGTAATCTGGTCGGAGGTCGCGCCGAACGCGCCAAGCATGTGCGGGAGCGCCACATTGACGATAGTGATGTCGAGCACCTCGAGCACTGCGGTCACCACCACAGCCACGACGAGGGGAATGGGCGGGCGGTCGGGATGGTGCGGCGGTGGAGGTGCCGTCTCGATGATGCGCGGCGGCTTGGAAGCGGGCTTGCGCTTGCGCCCCTTTTTTCCCGCGGGTTGCTCCAGACTCATTTCTGGTCTTGCGCCGTCGGTGTCTCTTGCGGTGTCGGAGTCTGTTGCGGCGTCGGTGTCTCTTGCGGCGTCGATGTCGTGTCGATGGTGACGGTGGCGCTTGCGCCGGCGCGGAGCGGCCTATTGGGATCGGGCGGGCTCGTGATCTTGATCCGCACCGGGAAGCGCTGCGTGACCTTGACCCAGTTCCCGGTCGCGTTCTCCGGCGGCAGCACCGAGAAGATGGCGCCAGAGCCCGGGCTGATGCTCTCGACCATGCCGTCAAAGGTAGCACCAGGATACATGTCGATCTTGATGGTCGCCTTCTGGCCCGGCTTGATGCGGCCGAGATCGGTCTCTTTGAAATTCGCGTCGACCCACCAATCTCCGTCTTCGACGAGAGCGAGAGCCGGCGTGCCGGCCTGCACCACTGAGCCTACACGAATGTTGACGTTCGACACCCAGCCGTTGCCAGGCGCGGTGACGTGAGTCTGCACGCGATCGTGGGTGGCCTTGTCGAGCTGGGCCGCCGCACCTCTGAGCTGCGTGGTCGGCGTCGTCACCGTGAGCTTGGCGTCTTGCTGCTTGGCGAATTCGCCTTGGGCATCGTTGAAGGCTTGCGCCGCGTCATGCCAGCCCTTGAGCGCGGTGGTGACTTGGTCTGACGGCCCATTGCCTTGCTTCTGCGCATCCTTCGCGCTGCGATATTTGCCGAGCGCATCCTCGAGCGCCGCGCGCTTGTCCTCCAATTTCTGCGCTGCGGATTTGACCGCGTCGGCCGCCGTGCCGGCAGCATTGGCCGCGGCATCGAACTGGGCGCGCGCGTTGCGGAGCCCGGCGTCGTAAAGCGTGGGATCGATGTCGAATAGAGGATCGCCGGAAGCGACCTTGTCGTCGTCTGCGACGTAAACGCGGATCACCGGCCCCGACACCTGCGAGGCTACGCGCACGATGTTTGCGCCGGTATAAGCGTTGTCGGTCGAGGGATAAATTTCCGCGTGGCGCCAATAGAGCAGCACGCCGCCGAGGGTCGCCGCGAGCAGGACGGCGAGCGCGATCCAGCGAAAGGAGATGGCCGGGCCTTTTGCGCGTGTGGGCGTGTCAGTCGAAACGTCCTGATTCACGTCTTTGTTTACCTCGGTTGGGGCGGGGGAGAACCGGCCTCTACAGGGCTCGGGCCCCGCAAATCAAGGTGAAGCACGGCAGAAAGATGACGAGGCTTAAACTGGATACGTTTCAGGAGCAACAATTCCCTTGGCCCTGAACGGTTAGGCCAATTGCCACGCCTCCCCGAAAAATTGCAAAGCCTTCTGGGCCTTAGCCGGCAAGTCTTTCCCGCCATTTCCACTCTTCTTGTCACATGCCCCTAACGACTTGCCTTCCAATCGGTTCGGCATAACATTCGCGGGTTCGAGGGCGCTAAGGCGAAATGCCCTACAACGCGTGAAAACTGGGCGCCCTTAAGCCTGGTCCAAAATTCAAACCTGATGCGGCGAGGGGACGATGGTCCCCGCCTCTTGAGCTCTAGGCGGGGCATTGGACGCTTTTCGGCGGCTAAACCGCCGGGCGAGCTTAACAGGTCGCTTCGGGAGGAAGGGCAAAATGAACACATCGAGATATATCGCGCGGTTGATGGGGCCGGTGCTGCTGATCATCGGCATCGGCATGATTGCCGGCCTGTTCGTCGAGGCAGAGTCCTATTCGAGCCTGATGAAGGAGTTCATCGGCAGCCGCGCGCTGATTTTCATCACCGGCGTGCTTGCACTGCTCGCCGGGCTCGCCATCGTGAACGCGCATAATCTCTGGGTGCCAGACTGGCGCGTGGTGGTAACCGTACTCGGCTGGCTGTTCATCCTGCGCGGCATTATGAATCTCGTCTCTCCCGCCGTGGTGCAGACCATGGGCGACCGCATCGTAGTGAGCCGTGGCGGAGTCATCGCCGGAGCAGCCTTCACTATCGTGCTCGGCGGCATCCTCTCGATTATGGGCTATGAGGCCGTGTGGAACGAGGCCGCCCGCGAGGATGCCGGAAACAAGTCCAGCCGGAAGCGGCGCAAGAAATAGACCGCCGTTTGACTCAAGCGCCATGAGGCCTACACTGGCTCCAGTCCGAGGGGAGCCCCAGGAAAGGGGCTGAGAGTCCGCTGCCTCGTTAGGCCCGGCGGAGACCCTTTGAACCTGATCCGGGTCATGCCGGCGAAGGGACAGGAACTTGCCCCTAGAGCCAGTTTGCCTCGGCGTCCCGCTACGCATGGGAGCATGCCGATGAACAAGCCGATCTCTGCCAAAGACGTCGCTGCGCCGAAGGTGACGACCGGCGCATTGCCGGGAAGCCGCAAGGTCTATTCCGCGCCGGAGGGCCACGACGATTTTGCCGTCCCGCTCCGCGAGATCGCGCTGACCGACGGCGCATCGGCCTCAAGTGCCGAAGCGGTAGGCCAAAAAAAGACGTTCCGCGTCTACGACACCTCCGGCCCTTACAGCGATCCTTCGGTCGAGATCGACGTGAGGCGCGGGCTCACCGCCTTGCGCGCGCCGTGGGTCGAAACGCGTGGCGGCGCCGAGGCTTACCGGGGGAGGGTGGTCAAGCCGGAGGATAACGGCAATGTCGCGCCGAGCCATGTTGCCCGCGCCTTCGCCGGTACGCGGCAGCCGCTGCGCGGCATTCCCGGTTATTCCGTCACGCAGCTCGAGCTGGCGCGGGCAGGGATCATCACCAAGGAGATGGCCTATATCGCCCATCGCGAGAATATCGGCCGCGCTCGACAGGCCGAGGAA
>DATFVO010000218.1:0-4015 GCA_035260265.1 Methyloceanibacter sp. | reverse complement strand
TAGCGGTGGCGTCTGGGGCCAGGGCAAGCGTCCGAGAGACGTAGCCGATTCTGATGTGCGCATGGTGACCTCGCGCGGGTTAGGAGGGTCCCCGACAAAGATGTCGCGGGACGTAATTTGACGCTTTGCGTGCCGCAGTCTATTGCGCGCGGGTACTATGAGGGTTCGCTTGTGGTTGGCTATGCTAAGCTAAGGTTTAGAAATGATGCGGGCGCGATGTCTCTAACGTCGTGCTTCCGCATCTGTTATCCGGGCGAGCGGGGTATGGGCGGACGATTCGCGGCCCGCAAACGCGCCAGATTGTGATTTGCACGAATGCACCGGCGCTTGCCCGAACGCGCCTAGGGGAGGCCCATAGGCCGGCTCAGGAGCTCGGCGGCTGATCCGGTATCAGATTGAGGATGTCCGCCATCCGGCTGAGCTCGGGGAGGGAATGAGCCTTCATCTTCCGCATCAGGTTGGTGCGATGCACCTTCACCGTGGATTCGGCGATGCCGATATAGTGGGCAATCTGCTTGTTCAGGCGACCGGCCGTGACATGGAGCATGATCTCACGCTCGCGGGAGCTGAGCGTGTCGAAACGCTCTCTGAGCCCAGCCAGGGCCTTGTCATTCTCGCGTCGGGCCCGATCGCGTGCGAGTCCCGCCTCGACAGCCTCAATGAGGTCCTGGTCACGGAACGGTTTTGTCAGGAACTCCATGGCACCGCCCTTCATTGCTTGGACGGTCATCGGCACATCGGCGTGTGCTGTGATGAAGATGATCGGCACTTGCCTGTTCGCCGCGGCAAGGTCGCGCTGAAGCTCGAGGCCGCTTCGCCCCGGCATTCTCACGTCGAGTACCAGGCAAGTCGGGCCGTCCCACGGATCGGCCTGCAAGAAATCCGAAACAGACGAAAATTCCCGGGTATGCACGCCGACCGACCGCAGCAGCCGCGTAACCGAGTTGCGAAACTCGGAATCGTCATCGATGATCAGCACGCTTGGAGTCTCGTCACGCATCCCGGATCCTGCACGAAAGGGAGCGGATTTCGGTCATTCTACGCAAGATCCGGTGCCACGAATAGCGCGTGTTGCCTAGGCAGATAGCCGAACGCCTAAGCCATAGCTTAGGGTCCAGGGCATTGCTTTGTGAGCAACCGTGCCTGACATTGCAATGATGCGAAGTACTGCGACGCCCACATTGGGGGGCAAGGAAGGTGCCTGGAAGCCGCAATGTCAGACCGTACGCTGATATCAATCGTCGACGATGATGAGCCCTATCGCGAATCAGTGCGAAAACTCGTGATGTTGTTGGGCTACACTGTCGAATCGTTTCCGTCAGCAGCCGAGTTCCTTGCATCGCGTCTCCTATCTGAAACCGCCTGCCTGGTTGCTGACGTTCACATGCCCGGAATGACCGGCGTTGAGCTCCACAGACACCTGACCAAGTTGGGGTACGCGATCCCGACGATCCTCGTTACCGCATACCCAGATGAGGGCGTCAGGGATCAGGCCCTAAAGGACGGAGTGGCTTTTTACCTCAGCAAGCCGGTGGACGATGGGGAGCTGGACTCGTGTCTTCGTGCGGCTCTGAAGCGCGGTACGCCGAGTAAATAAAATTCACGATTCCTCTTGGCCCGCCGGCAGAGTGAACTGAAAGACCGCGCCGCGATCTTCGTTCGGCTCTGCCCAAAGCCGACCGCCATGATTGGCGATGATGGATCGGCAGATCGACAATCCCATCCCTACACCGCTTGTCTTCGTAGTGTAAAAAGCCTCGAACACCCGCTCGAGATGTCCTGGATCGATGCCAGGCCCAGAATCACGCACAGCGACGAGGACACCGTTTTCCTCGGTTTGCTGAGTACTGACTCGCAGCTGTCGCTCGCCAGCCTCAGTTGAGGCTATTGCCTCGACTGCGTTCAATATCAGGTTAACAACGACCTGTTGCACTTGCACACGATCGCCCTGAACAGGAACCAGCCCCTCTACGAGGTGGGTGCTGACTCCAATCCCATTCTTAGCGATTACGCCTCGCACCATGGCGATCACCTCGTTGACCGCCTCATTGAGATCAAAATACTCCTTTCGCGGAGGCGTTTTTCGGATGTGATTACGCATCCGTCCGACGATGTCCCTGGCTCGATCCGCATCCCTGACGACACAACCAAGCGCTTCAATAGCTTCATCCAAGTTCGGCGGGCTTTTTTCCAAAAAACGCATCCCCGCCCGAGCGTTGTTGCGCGCCGTAGCAATGGGATGCAGGATTTCGTGTGCTAGCGAAGCAGCCAACTCTCCCATGATGCTAAGTCGATTCACGTGCGCGAGATCTGATTCAAGCTGACGAAGTCTTTCGTGCTCCTCTTCCGCTCGTTTGCGCGCGGTCAAATCAAGGACAAACGCGACGCCCTCATTGCGACTCTTCTCGAACAGCGCACCGCCGATCAGCACGGGAACGCGGCTGCCGTCCTTACGGAAATACTCCTTCTCGATCGGTTGAAAGGTCCCTGTTGAGCGCAGCTCCGCCACCGCGCGTTCGTCCCCTCCGCGCCATTCGGGAGGTGTTAGATCGGTCCAGCGCAAGCGGCCGCCAACGACATCGTCACGATCGTACTGCACAATCTGCAGAAACGCTTCGTTGGCCTCAAGAATCTGTCCCTCGAGATCCCACAAACAGATTCCGACAATGTTGGCGTCGACCAAACGCCGAATCTTCCTTTCACGATCTTCGAGGTCGCGATAAAGTCGCGTATTCTCGACCGAAATTGCCGCCTGCGACGCAAGCACCTTCAGTACCGTGACGCGTTCAGGCGTGAAAACCCTCGGGGTCAGATTGTTTTCAAGATAGAGAATGCTGATGAGTTTTCCCTGGTTGATCAATGGCAAACAGAGAACGGAACGGGCGGGGCGCTGAACGATGTAAGGATCGGCAGGAAATGGATTCTGAGAGGACGCATCGTCGAGAATCACGGTCTCTTGAGTGCGCATTGCGTAGCGAACGAGCGCCTCCGGCAGCATGGCTGGAGTGTAAGCCCCATCTCGCCGCTGCACGATTACATCCTCTCCGCGAGTGGTCGCTTCCGCATCTATGTGCAGCTCTTCACTTCGCGGTGTAATCAGCAGGCCGCGCTCGGCGCCAGCGTGCTCGATGGCTGCGCGCATGAGCCTGTCGATCAGCTTTTCCAGAACCATTTCGCCGGAAACGGCTTGCGATACTTTGACCACGGTCGCGAGGTCGAGCTGTTCTACCCGCGCCTCGATCGTGCCCGTTGGACCCGGCGCGCGCTCGTCCTGCCTGAGCCGCGGATAGAGCTGATCGAGTTGCCGCACCTTTCCGTCGGCTCCCCATCGTAGATAGCCCCGCCGCGCGTTTCCCAGGTAGAGATGCGAGACCTCCTCGAAGCCGCGCGCCGCGTAGAAGCGGGCAGCCAGCTCGTAGGCGATCGCCTCGTTATGGACAAAGCCGTTTGCTCGTGCCGACACGATGGCGCGCTCGTACAGGTCCATGGCCTCGAGCGGGCGTCCTTCGATACGGGCAATCTCGGCGCCGAGCAGCGCTGCACGATCGTCGAAGTTCTGCGGACAATTCGCCGCCAAGGCCCGGAGCTCTCGCTCGTGCTTCCCAAGTGCTTCGCGATGCTTTGCGTACGGGTCGGGGCCCATAGGCTCGCACCAAGCGGCGCGAGACAGCGCGGCATAGAAGTGATACTCCTGCTCCTCCAGCATAAAGAGGAGCAGCGACGGCAACCTCGCGTACCACGCCTCCACCTTTTCCGCGGCGTCAATTGCCGACGCGTAATCGCCGGCGAAGAAGCGGGCCTGGAGCTTTCGGATCCAGTAGTAACATTCCAGGGTGCCTAAGTGAGGTTGACCCGTTGCCCGCTCCTCGAAGGTGCGTTCCATGAACCGGCCATCATCGAGTGAGCCGAACTTCGTGGTCCTTCCACGTAGCATTCGGACGAGCGCGAGCCGCGCAGAGATCCTGTCGATGAAGAATCCGAACCGCCGCACGAACTCCAACGCGTGCTCGGCCTC
>DATFVO010000217.1:0-4530 GCA_035260265.1 Methyloceanibacter sp. | reverse complement strand
GCCGATGCTCATAAGCTCTGTGGTCTTGGTGCACAATCAATGATGCTCTTGGATTGCGGCCAGAGCCGGCCCAAGCCTTTCGCCGCCACCAATCTGTGGCAGGGAAGGCTCAAGCTTGGCCTTGGCCTCCCACGTGGCGATCAGCTCGCGGGCGCGCTCGAAGGCACGCACGAAGGATGGCTCGGTCCGCAGGGCCCGATCGAAGTAGGCTTCGCCGAAATACGTCCACTGACGGCGGTCGTCGCAGCCAAAGGAGCTGCGGTCGGCGCGGGCCGCCGCAATGACGAGCGTCGTGGGATCTGCGAGCGCCGGCAGGAAACTACCGGCGTGGCAGGCAGACAGCACGATCACGCTGTTTTTGATGCCCGAGCGCTTCAGCATGCCCTTTAGCTGTGCCGGGGTCAGCGATCTGAGGCCGAACTGCGGCATCTCCACCACAAATGAGCCGTCCTCGCCGTGGGAGGTGAGAAACAGGAACAGCACATCGCGACTGGGGTTCATGAGCGTGCCCAGGTGCTGCAAGGTGCGCTCCAGATTGCCGGCGCTGGCCAACGGCAGCTCGTTGAGGGTGCTCGCGTGATTGACGAGCGCGACCGAGCGGCCCTCGGTCCCGTAGCGGGTATCGAAGAACTTGCGCACGGCGAGCACTTCGCGCTTGAACACCGCCTGCGGGCCGTAGCCGGCAAACCCCACGAAGTAGAGGTGCGGCGTGCCTGGCGCTGCGGGCCGCAACGCCTTGAGCGTGCGCCCGAGCAACTCGCCCTGCAGCTGCAAGGTCCGGGCGATCTCGGCCGGCGGTCGTGAGGCGCCGGCAGCGGGATCACAAAAGAGGAGCCCAAGGAAGGCCGCGCCGAGGAGACCGTGCAGGAAAGAGTGCCGCCCTCTGAAGGCGCCTGATTGCGACATCCTTGGCCTCACGCAAGCCTTTCGCAAGTTAAGCCTTGGGCATTTCCAGGGGCAGTACCAAGCCCTCGAATAGGCGCCACCGAGCCCGGGCGGTGGCTCCGGAGGGCTAGCGCACGAGCGGCATCACCTCTTCGGCAAACCGCTGCATGCGCTCCAGTGTCTCGCTGAGCGTGCCCGTTTGGAAGGTGAGGCACAGGTGCCGCACCCCCGCCGCGGCGAGTGCGGCGATGTCGGCAGCCATCGCCTCGGGGCTCCCGGTCAGCAAGCGCCGCTCGGGGTCGCCTGTCGCCTGCGCCGTCCAGCTCACGGGCCACAGCACGAGAAAGGCCACATCGATACTGGCGGGATCGCGACCGGCAGCCTCAGCGGTCCGCGCAAGCTCGCCAACACCAGCCGCGACGCGCTCGGCCGTGTCGAGCCGGTGCTGCGGGTTGTTGGATGCGGGATACCAGGCATCGCCGGCGCGAACGACGCGTTTGAGCGCGAGCGGGCTTTCGCCGCCGATCCAAAGGGGCGGGTGTGGTTTGCGCACCGGCTTTGGGGCAAAAATGAGGTTGTCGAAGCTGGCATGCGTTCCGTGAAAGGCCGGGTTCTCCTCGGTCCAGAGCACCTTGAAGGCATCGATGAACTCGTCGGTGACCCGGCCCCGCTCGGCGAAAGGGGGGGGCCCCAAGCGCCTCGAACTCCTCCTTGAGCCAGCCGACCCCGCAGCCCACGATCAGCCGTCCCCGCGAGAGGACGTCGACGGTTGCCAGCATTTTGGCGGTGAGCACCGGCTCGCGCTGCGGCACCACCATCACGGAGCTCAACAGATTCAGGCGTTCGGTACGTCCGGCGAGGAAGGCCAGGGTGGCGATGAGATCGAGGCATTCACCGATCGTGGCGCCGGCCCACTTGCGATCGCCGCTATAAGGGTACTTCGAGTCAATTCCGCGCGGCACGACCACGTGGTCATTGACGCTGAGAAAACCGAAGCCGAGGCGCTCGGCGGCCTCGGCAACGGCGATGTAGCCCTCACGTGTGCTCGTCTTTCCCCGTGTCGAGGTCGCCACGCCAAAGTCCATGTGCTCCACCTTTGTGACCTCGCCCCGGCTGCCAAGTCTCACCGCGGGGCGCACTACGCCCGTTATACGGCTGAGCGTGCCTCCTTGTCAGCCGCCTGCCGAGAGCCAAACAGCTCAGACGTCAAGATTGGCTACAGCCAGCGCGTTCGTTTGGATGAACTCACGGCGCGGCTCGACGATGTCGCCCATCAGCCGCGAAAAGATTTCATCGGCCTCACCGAGGTCGCCGATCTTCACCTGCAGGAGCGTGCGCGACTCTTTGTCGAGGGTCGTTTCCCAGAGCTGTTCGGGGTTCATTTCGCCGAGGCCCTTGTAGCGTTGCATGCTGATGCCTTTGCGACCGGCATCATAGACCGCATCGAGCAGGCTGCGCGGACCGAACACCATCGTCTCGCTGTCCTTGCGCCTGAGCTTGGCCGGCGTCGCGTAGATTTCCTCCAAGTGCGGCTGGCGCTCGTTCAGGCGGCGCGCCTCGAGCGAACCCAACAGCGCGCGGTCGAGCAGGTGCACCTCGGTCACCCCGCGCACTTCACGCCGGAACAGATAGCCCTCATTACCGAGGCGGCCGCTCCAGCCGCGCTCGGTCTCGTCGGCCTGCATGTCAAGGCGCGCGGCAATGCTTGCCGCCTTAGCGTTGGCCGCTTCGCTCGACAGCAGCAGCTTTTGCTCGAAGGCTCCGCCGATGGCGGCCTGTTCCACGACGAAGCGCGCATAGCGGGAATGCACGTCCTCGATCACCTTGGCAACGGCACGCGCCTGCTCGACGATGTCGCGCAGGTCGCGCCCGGCGCGCACTTCTCCGCTCCCCAAGGCCAAGGTTGTCTCCTCGAGCCCCGCATCGATCAAATAGTCCTCGAAGGCGCGCTGATCTTTGAGGTAGGTCTCCGATTTTCCTTTCGAGACTTTGTAGAGCGGTGGCTGAGCGATGTAGAGGTGACCCTTTTCCACGAGCTCGGGCATCTGCCGATAGAAGAAGGTCAACAGCAAGGTGCGAATGTGCGCGCCGTCCACGTCGGCATCCGTCATGATGATGATCTTGTGGTAGCGCAGCTTGGAAAGATCAAAGTCATCGCGGCCAATGCCGGTACCCAGCGCGGTGATCAGTGTGCCGATCTCCTGGCTGGACAGCATCTTGTCGAACCGCGCGCGCTCGACGTTCAAGATCTTGCCGCGCAAAGGCAGCACCGCCTGAAATTCGCGGTTGCGCCCCTGCTTGGCGGAGCCACCGGCCGAGTCGCCCTCGACGATGAACATTTCCGTATTGGCGGGATCGCGATCCTGGCACTCGGCGAGCTTGCCCGGCAGCGAGTTGATGTCGAGGGCGCCCTTGCGTCGCGTCAGCTCGCGCGCCTTGCGCGCAGCCTCACGCGCGGCCGCGGCCTCCACCACTTTGGTGAGGATGATTTTGCCCTCTTTTGGGTGCTCTTCGAACCAGGCGGCCAGCTGATCGCCGACCACGCTCTCAACCACCGTTTTCACCTCTGAAGACACGAGCTTGTCTTTGGTCTGGCTGGAAAACTTCGGGTCCTGGACCTTGACCGACAGGACCGCCGTCAGACCCTCGCGCGCGTCATCGCCGGTGAGGGCGATCTTCTCTTTTTTGGCAATGCCGGTTTCCTCAGCATACTTGTTGATCACGCGCGTCAGCGCCGCCCGAAACCCGGCAAGATGCGTGCCGCCGTCGCGCTGGGGAATGTTGTTCGTGAAGCAGAGCACCTGCTCGTGGTAGGCGTCGTTCCACCACAGCGCGAGCTCGACGCCGACGCCGTCCTTCTCGGCGCTCAACATAATGGGCGCCTCCACCAAGGGCACCTTGGAGCGGTCGATGAAGCGCACGAACTCGCCGATGCCGCCTTCGTAGCGCATCTCCTCGCGTTTCTTGTCGGCATGGCGTTCGTCGGCGAGCACCACACGCACGCCGGAATTGAGGAAGGCCAGCTCGCGCAGGCGATGCTCCAGCGTCGTATAGTCGAACTCGGTCACGTTGTGGAACGTCTCGCCCGAAGGCCAGAACGTCACCTCGGTGCCCCGCTTGCCGGCCGCATCACCCATGACCTTGAGCGGCGCCTCCGTCACGCCGTTGCGGAAGCGGACGAAATGCTCCTTGGCGTCGCGCCAAATCTTGAGTTCGAGGACGCTGGAGAGCGCGTTCACCACCGACACGCCAACGCCGTGGAGACCGCCCGATACCTTGTAGGGGTTCTCATCCTCCCCCTCGCCGAATTTGCCGCCGGCATGCAGCTGCGTCATGACGACTTCGGCCGCCGAAACGCCCTCTTCGGGATGGATGTCGGTCGGAATGCCCCTGCCATTGTCGCGCACCGTGCAGGAGCCGTCGGGATTAAGCGTCACCAGCACCTCGCTGGCGAAGCCGGCCAAGGCCTCGTCGATGGCATTGTCGACGACCTCGTAGACCATGTGGTGCAGACCCGAGCCATCATCGGTGTCGCCGATGTACATGCCCGGACGCTTGCGCACCGCGTCGAGGCCCTTCAAGACCTTGATGGTCTCGGCCCCATAGCTTTGGGCACCATTGGTCTTTTTGGCGGGCTTCGCGCTC
>DATFVO010000216.1:0-2570 GCA_035260265.1 Methyloceanibacter sp. | reverse complement strand
AGGCCGACGCGATTGGCGCCGCACCGAAAGGCTGGACAGCGACCAAGACCGGCAAGGGTGATTCAAAATGGACGATCGAGCAGGACAAGACGGCACCTTCGAAGGTCGTCAAACAATCCGGTCGGGCTACTTACCCCCTGTTATTGAAGGAGGATACCAACATCAAAGACGGCTTCATTCAAATAAAGTTCAAGGCCGTTGCCGGCGCCGAGGATCGCGCCGGCGGAGTTGTCTGGCGGGCTAGAGACGCCAACAACTACTACGTGGCGCGCGCCAATGCGCTCGAGGACAACGTCGTGCTCTACAAGACCGTCGAAGGCGTGCGCAGCGCACTTGACATCATCGGCAGAAAGGGAGGCTACGGGGTCGCGATTTCGGTCCCGGCCGATGAGTGGCTTACGCTGCGCGTGGAGTTCAAAGGCAGCCGCTTTCGCGTCCTCTACAACGGCCGACAGTTGTTCGAAGTCGAAGACTCGACTTTCCCTGATGCGGGAAAGGTCGGACTGTGGACAAAGGCCGACAGTGTGACGCTGTTCGACGAAGTCACCTACGGGGCGGCGAAATAGATTCGGGGCTTCGCGGAAATTCTGGGGTCGTCCGGGAGCGAATTGCATGCACGAATCGAAAGCCCGGTTGGATCAATCCGGATTTTCCCTATGAACGCGTTCATAGCGATCGTGTTGGCAAGCCTGCTGTCGCGCCTCGGCTATCAAATGGCGCGAAGCCCGGTGCTACCCATTTTCGCCGCCGATCTCGGCGCCTTGCCCGAACTCATCGGCGTCATTGTCGCTGCCTCGACCATCACCGGCGTCTTCTTCAAGCTGCCGTCCGGCGCGCTCTCGGACGTGCTTGGGCGCAAGCGCATGATGGTGCTCGGGGCGCTTTTTTTCGCCGCGCCGCCTTTCCTCTATCCGCTCATCCACGATCCATGGTCGCTGCTGGCGCTGCGTTTCGTGCATGGCTTCGCGACCGCGATCTTTTCTCCCGTCGCGTCGGCTTACGTTGCGGGTCTCGGCGAGACCGGGCGGGGCGCTCGGCTCGGTTGGTTCTCGTCCGCAAACGATGTCGGTGCAACCGCGGGGCCGCTCGTCGGCGGCTTCGTGCTTTATTTCACCGCCAGCTATTCGGTGACTTATCTTCTCGTCGGCGCGCTCGGCGTGCTCACCTTGCTTGTGGTGTTGCTGCTCCCCGATGCCGATCGGCCTGTGAGCGACGCTAAGAGTCTCGGCGCACGAACGACGGAATTCCGGCAAGGTCTCGCCGAGGTGTTGAGGACGCCGCCGATCTTCGTCGCGGCCGGCATCGAGGCCGTCATGTACCTCGGCTACGGGGCGTTTCTCGGATTCCTGCCGATCTACGCCAAAAATGTTGGGCTCAACGATGCCGAGATCGCGATCGTCCTCGGCGCACAGTTGGTCCTGGCCATGGTGGCGAAGCCGATAACCGGACGCGTCTCGGATCGCGTCGGGCGCATACCCGTCATCATCGTTGGCCTCCTTTTTTGCGCCGCGGCGCTGCCGTTGATTTTCCGCAGCGAGAGCCTGAGCGTTTTCCTTCTAGCGGCGCCGCTGCTCGGCGTTGGCGTCGGCGCGGTCACGCCGGTCACCAATGCGCTGATCGCCGATCTCGCCTCAGCACGGCGCCTCGGCGCCGCCATGGGCGTGTTCGGAACCATCTGGGACATCGGCGAGGCAGCCGGCCCGATGATTGCGGGATTCCTGATTGGCGGATTGGGATATGCGGCAACCTTCGACGTGCTCGCCGCCGTGATCGCTCTTGTCTCGTTCGGACTGATCGTGATGGTGCGCGATCCAAAAGCAGCTGCGAGCGACCGCGAAGCTGAGCGACCCGTGAAATGATCCGCGTCCGAGGCCAGGAGGGTTAGGCAAGCCCAAGCCACGGAACCTGAACGCGAATTATATCGATGAGGTCGGTGTCAAAAGCGTTTTCCGCCTGCAGAAGTCACCTATTGCTTAATTGTGATCGTGTTCGCTTACACACACTGCGGGGCGCCACAGGGTTTGGCGGCTGCCATCGCGATGCCCTTGCGCTCGCCTGGGTATCGGCCGACGATTTGGTTTTTTTTCTGGCATCCTTTCATGCAGATATCGTATTCGGTCTTGCATGTCTTTGCAGAATAGTTTTTCGCGCAGGCTTGTTGTTGCTCGCGACATTGCTTGCAACTGTTCGATTGTTCAGCACCGCGGTGATGCTGCAAAAGCTGGGCAGGACGATGATCGTAGCGGCGGCGAATGGCATGGCGATCCTCCTCTCAATGCAACCCAACGATCTGACGGCGTAAGCGAACATTCCACGATTTTTTCATGCGGCCATCAGATTTGGCGTTATTCGCCCGGTTGTGCGACGATCCGCATCCTTGGTGATTATAACCGCAGTCAGCCACCGGCACAGATTCGTAAATCGGGCTTACATGTGCGATTGCTTTAGAGGAGCAAAAGTCCGACACTAACAATAACGGACGCCCAGCTCGTCGTCGTTCAACCTTACAATATTAGCGCCGACGTGAACGTCGGCGAGGGCAACGGCCTCCGCAAGGGAGGATATGCTCT
>DATFVO010000215.1:0-5523 GCA_035260265.1 Methyloceanibacter sp. | reverse complement strand
ATCTACTTCCGCGTCGTTGATGCCGAGCGGGCGATTATTCAGGTCAACAATTACTTGGTGGCGACGAGCCAACTCGCGCAGACCACGCTACGCTGGGTATTGGGCAAACACGACCTCGACACGATGTTGGCCGAGAGGGACAAGCTCAACGCGGATATCCAGGACGTGCTTGACAAGCAAACCGAGGCCTGGGGCATCAAGGTCTCCAACGTCGAGATCAAGCGAATTGATCTCAACGAGAGCATGGTACGCGCGATTGCCCGGCAGGCCGAGGCTGAACGCAGCCGCCGGGCAAAGATCATCAATGCAGAGGGTGAACAGCAGGCCGCACAGAAGCTGCTCGAGGCCGCCCAGATCTTGGCGCCGGTACCGCAGGCGATGCAGCTACGCTACCTCGCGACGTTGTTCGACATCGCAAGTGAACGTAGTTCGACAATCGTGTTTCCGTTCCCAATCGAGCTGATCGCGGCGGCGCAGCGGTGACGACTGGGTGTTGAGGCAGCGGCAGGGCGGCAGACTCTGCTAAGGGAACGTTTTGCTGATTCGGTGCTGTGTCTGCTTCGGGTCAAAAGGGGACTCTCGTCACAACACCATTCCATGTCTGCTTTGCTCCCGAAAGCGGACATCTCAGCGCCTGAGCGGCAGTGGAGTTTATGAGTACACGCCTTAGGCATTCCGCTATGGCGGGAGGCTCCAGATATCGCTCCCATGTGCGGTCGTGTCGTCCAAGCTTCAGACCCATTGCTGGTCAGTCTTCGGAGTGCAACAGGGCTTTACGCCTTCTTGAATTGGTGGACACGGCGAGTTGGCTGGAACAGACTTTAGTCCGCGGCAATGGACCGGTTAATTCGCTTCGTACTAGAGAATTGGATGAGTGGAGGGAGCAACAAGCCGACGGCTGCTGATCGCACCAAGATAGGTCGCGATAGCTCGACAATTGCAGAGCACCGATATCGAGAGGATGTGTCACTGTTGGAACGCGCTCTGCCTGGTCCAATGTCCAACTGGCGAGAGAAGCGGGTCATACAACCTCGATTTCAACTTGGCAATGGTCGCTTGGATCCCCAATCGCCGGCCACTTTATTCCTGTTCATCGTCACAGTTTGCGAAGGCCCCAGCTCGTGCCGCGCACCTTTGGCTCGCGCAGAGGCCGCTTACCACACCTCTAAAGAGAGGACCCCGAACTCATAGAACGTCATGGCCAATTGCCAGGCCCGCTGACGTCGTCAACCTCCAGTCGGGGGGTGTCAGGTTTCAACAAGACACAGCCGGAGCGCGATGCGAGCATCGGCATCCTCTTTACGACCGCTTGCGCGATCCTCAATGTCCTAGGGCTTGGGTTGGCGGGATTCCGACCACGCCCAGCGAGACCAAGGAGTGAATCATCTTTCGTGCAATGGCCCACGGCTGCTTCGCGCGCGGCAAGTCAGTTATGCGCTGTGGGAAAACCGGATCCAGGGGCTTGATGCTCCGCTGGGGAGTTACCACAGACTACTTGCAGGCCGTTTCGGCGAACCAATAGCATGCCGGTCGAGACCGTAGCACAATAGACTTTGCCGATGTATTCGAGTGGCGTGGCCTTTTTTCTGATTGTCTTGAATGACTCTGGTTGGGTGATGTTGAAGTGCCAGCATGGCTTTCGGTTGCCTCGAATTCGGTGAGATCTGGCCCGTCTGACCTCTCTGCCGACCATAGCAGCCAACACAGTCATGTCGTTTGCAAGCGCACCGGATGTCGTCGCATAAACATATCCGCGCCCGTGATTCTTGTTGCCATCGCTATTCATGAGCCCGTCGAATAATCCATTCAGGTATTCGGCAGACTTGTCGGGAAGGTTTGGAAGCCGTTTTTCACTGGCGATAGGTGGATTACGACCTTCCCTTTTTGCTTTAATCCAAACGGTCTTAGGATTGCGGTGGTGCTTGTCCTTGGGTCACCGTATAGTCGATCTTCAGATGGGAGAGCACGGTCTTGATGAAATCAATCTTCCGCTTCTTTGATAGGTGGAAGCCAATCCTTCCGTATTGCCTATATCCGTCCCCAATGATGAAGCCCTCAAGTGCTCCTTCCCAATAGTTGCCTTTTGATCCCCCAACATAGCGAACCGAAGACATATATCGATCTTGCTTTCCGGCGAGATCTTTGGCCTCAACGATCTTTTGAGCTGAATAGATATATTCATGCCGGCCGGCCACACGGCGCGAGGTTCGCGTCTGAATGAGCATCCTATGATTTGGGGTCACCAGCAAATCGATAGAACGCCCCGTGGTGTGGAGCATTGTGCCGTCATGGTCGTGGGTGTGTAGCTTCGGCATTTCAAAAGTGAATTGCGCCGTTTTTGGATCGACGGCAGCAATTCGGATTGATGGTGCGAGGTCGGCAAATCTCACCCATCCATTTTCGGAAAGCACCTCTGTCTCCTCGTCATAGCAGGCGTGAACAGGCTGCGATACCACGAGTTTGTCGTGCAACGCTATCTCTTGTTCGACCGTGGCCTTCTTGCCTAGCGGGTCGTTGTAGCTCACACACGCGCACCGGGCGACCGATTGCTTGATCAGGAGTTGCCATACCTCCTCCTGATTCGGATCATTGTCGACTACGCCGTCTGGTGACACCCGATTTTTCGCCGGAGTAAACGTTCCGATGGGCGGATCGCAAAGTCGATTGGCACTCATGATCCATGTCCATTGCCTGAGTGATTTTCGGGCAGTCTCCGAAGCTCGGCGAGAGCATCCGAGTCGATTTCGGCGATACACTCGCGAATGCAGCGCAGGAGTCCTTCTCGCGTGGTGCAGAAAGAACGGTTTCGCCAGCCAGAATTCTTCTTCCGGGGACAGCCCTTCTTTCGCTGCAGTATCCATTGCAACGTGTCGTCAACGATCCTCCAGCTCTCATCGAGCTGCGCTACGAGCCGATTGGACGGGTGCGCTAGGCCCTCGAAGTGATCCTGATAGCCTCGATGTGCAGCCGGGGGAGCACGGTCGCTCGCGCACCCCTATCTCGGGAGCAGTCTGGTCGCCGGAGGAAACAGGGGTGCAATCCCCGGATTCTTGCCCAGGATCTGGGGTAAGGAGCGGGTCTTGATCCGAACGGGCCGCGAACGGATTACGCGGACATTCTGCGGACGCGTGGCCCTCAGGCTCGCTATTCCGCTGTCTTAACCCCTTGAAGGAGTTGGAGCGGGTGAAGGGAATCGGACCCTCGACACGTAGCTTGGGAAGCTACTGCTCTACCACTGAGCTACACCCGCCTCGCCAACGGCGCTAGCATGGCGCAAAGTAGGCCTCAAAGGCAAGATTGGCCTCACGCAGTGGTGATGGGGTTTGCCTTGCAGCGCGCGGGTCGATCGTGAGACCTAGGGATCAACAATTGCTCGCAGAGTAAATCATGGCCAAGGCCGCCTTCCAGACGCGGAGAGAGAAGTTCCGCGACCCGGACTGGACCGCGTCCGGCGAGCGGCGTGCACAAGTTCCGCTTCAGGCTTTGCGCACGCTGTGGATCAACACCGGCAGCCTGTGCAACATCGAATGCCGCAATTGCTATATTGAATCGAGCCCGGAGAACGACCGACTCGTCTATATCGACCGGGCCGAGGTTTCAGCCTTCCTCGACGAGATCGAGCGCGAGGGGTTGCCGACGCGGGAGATCGGCTTCACCGGCGGCGAGCCTTTCATGAATCCCGACTTCCTCGCCATGCTCGGCGATGCGCTAGCCCGCGGCCATTCAGCGCTCGTGCTCACCAATGCCATGCAGCCGATGCAACGCCCGCGCATCAAAGCGGGGCTTCTCGGATTGCGCGAGGCGCATGGGGCGCGGCTCGTGATCCGCGTGAGTCTCGATCATTACGGCAAGGCGATGCACGAGAAGGAGCGCGGGCCTGACACTTACGCGAAGACGGTCGAGGGAATCGATTGGCTCGCAGGATACGGCTTTGCGCTCGCGCTTGCCGGACGCACCTATTGGGGCGAGAGCGAGCGTTCGCTTCGCGACGGTTATGGCCGGCTTGCGGGCGCGCGAGGTTGGCCGATCGATGCCAACGATCCTGCGCAGCTCGTGTTGTTCCCGGAGATGGATCTACGCGCCGACGTGCCGGAGATCACCACGGCCTGCTGGGGCATTCTGCATAAGAGCCCGAGCGAGGTGATGTGCGCGTCAAGCCGCATGGTGGTGAGGCGAAAAGGTGCCGCGCACCCCGTGGTGCTACCCTGCACGCTGCTCCCTTACGATCCTGCCTTCGAGATGGGGGCAACTTTAGCCGAGGCCGCGGGCGCCGATGGCGGCATGTTCGCATCAGGCGCGGTCAAGCTCTGCCATCCGCATTGCGCCAAGTTCTGCGTGCTCGGCGGGGGCAGCTGCTCTGCCTAATCCTGTTTGAAATGCTTCGACAGCTTCAGACCCTGCGCCTGGTAGTGCGAGCCGATGCGCTCGCCATAGATCTGATCGGGAATCTCTGTGAGCCGGTCGTAGACGAGGCGCCCGACGATCTGACCGTCCTCGAGGATGAAAGGGATGTCGAGGCTGCGCACCTCGAGCACAGCCTTGGCCCCAGGCACTTTACCTTCGGAATAGCCAAAGCCCGGATCGAAGAAGCCGGCATAGTGCACGCGGTACTCGCCGATCAGCGGATCGAACGGCGCCATCTCCGCTACATAGGCGGGAGGCACCGACACGCTCTCCTTCGAGGCGAGGATGTAGAACTCGTGTGGGTCGAGCACAAGGCGGCGGTCGGCCCCGAGATGCACGCTCTCCCAGAACTGATCGGGCTCGTAGGCGCCGACCTCATCGACGTCGATCACTCCGGCATAACGGCGGGCGCGGTAGCCGACGAGGCCCGACGGTGCCGCCGGGGTCAGGCTGATGCCCAAGTTGAGCCCCTCGCGGATGGCGGCTTCACCTTCGACAATGCCAACATCGGAATGGATCTCGCGCAAATGCCGGTCGCGCACGCGCCCGGGCCGCTCATCGGCGTCGAGCTGCTGGCCCACCCGGCGCAAGA
This sequence comes from Methyloceanibacter sp., assembly GCA_035260265.1. Lineage (GTDB taxonomy): Bacteria > Pseudomonadota > Alphaproteobacteria > Rhizobiales > Methyloligellaceae > Methyloceanibacter. The sequence goes on along the minus strand of DATFVO010000215.1, from coordinate 527 downwards.
ACCTGATCTGGTTTAGCCGCGAGCCGTAGCGCACTTTGATCGAGAAGGTGCGCGGGCAGATCTCGGCAAAGAGCGGACCGCTATAGCCCTCTTCCACCGCGTCGAATGAATCCTGCCGGTCGGCGATCAGGCGGGTGAACACGTCAATGCGGCCGATCGAGCTTTTCGGATTGGCGAAGGCGGCGATAGTTGCGCGCAAGTTCAGCTGCTCGATCAGCGGTACGAGATAGACGCAGCCTGCTTCGAGCACGGCACCGTGGGTGAGATCGATCTCGTGGAATTTGAGCTCGCTGAGCTTGTCGCGCACCGTCGCGTTCGGCCCTGGCAGGAAGCTCGCGCGAATGCGATAGGCGACCTTGCCGAGCCTGAGGTCGAGGCTCGCAGGCTGAATCTGGTCCGCCGTGATCTCAGGCGCCGCCCTGATCTCGCCGCCGGCGATCAGGGATTTCAGCGCCTGGGAGGGCAGGATGCCGGTGCGGGCAAAGGTGCCTTTCACCGGCGCACGCGGCTCTGGCAGCGGCCTTTCG